>JAFMQP010000111.1 GCA_017354575.1 Acidothermales bacterium
CCGCAACCGTTCCCCGCCGACCCGCTCGCGCCGCAGCCGCAGCCGCGGCCGAAACGGCGGGTGTCCGGGTTCGTCGTCGTCGCGGCCGTCGTGGTCACGGCGCTCGCCTGCGGTGCGCTCGGCGGCGTGGCGGGGAGCGTCGTCCAGGCACGCCGCGACCAGCCAGCGGGGTCGGCGTCGCCGTCGGTCCCCGCCGACTCGATCGGGCCGGTCGTCAAGCGGATACTGCCGAGCGTGGTGTCGGTGGTCGTGCCGCAAACCGACGGCAGCGAGTACGTCGGCGCCGGCTCGATCATCAGCCGCGACGGCTACATCATGACCAACGAGCACGTCGTGTCGACGACCAAGGACAACGGCGGCAAGGTGAAGGTCGAGCTGAACAGCGGCGAGCAGGTCGACGCCACCGTCAAGGGGATGAGCTCGACGGCCGACATCGCCGTGCTGAAGATCGAGCGCGGCGGCCTGCCGCCGATCAGGTGGGGCGACTCACGCGGCGTGCAGGTGGGCGACCGCGTGATCGCGGTCGGCAACCCGCTCGGCCTCGCCGAGACGACCACGAGCGGCATCGTCAGCGCGCTGAACCGGCCGGTCCACGTCAACCAGCACAGCGACTCCTACTACGCCGCGATCCAGACCGACGCCGCCATCAACCCGGGCAACTCCGGTGGCCCGCTGTTCGACTTCGACGGCAGGCTCATCGGCGTCAACTACGCGGGTGCGGCGAGGCAGAACGTCGGCCTGGGCTTCGCGATCCCGGAACGCAGCGCGCAGCGGACGGCGGAGCAGCTGATCAAGACCGGCAAGGCGACGCACGCCGTCATCGGCGTCTACACCGACACCCGGTACAAGGGCGACGGCGCGAAGATCGCCGACTCGGCGGTGGGCGGCAACCAGCCGGTCGCGTCCGGGGGCCCGGCCGACAAGGCCGGGTTGCAGGCAGGTGACGTGATCACCAAGGTCGACGGCATCCCCGTCCACAGCAGCGCCGAGCTGACCGCGGTGATCCGCACGCAGGCGCCCGGCGACGTCGTCACCACCGTGTACAAGCGTTCCGAGTCGCCGACCACGACGAAGATGACGCTCGGCGAGGAATCCGACCAGTAGCCCCACTGGAGGTACCGCATCGCGCGGAAAGCCGTAGGCTTGGGCCATGTTCACCGATGTCGGCTGGGGCGAGATCCTCGTCATCCTCGTCGTCGCCGTCGTCGTCTTCGGCCCGGACAAGCTCCCGAAGCTCGCCAGCGACCTGGCGAAGGGCATCCGGATGGTCCGCGGCTGGGCACAGCGTGCCCGCAGCGAGTTCGAGGACGAGCTGCCGGAGGAGTTCCGCAACATCGACATCGCCTCGCTGCACCCGAAGACGTTCGTCCGCAAGGCGCTGCTCGACGACGATGACGACCCGCTCGGGCTCAACCGTGAGCGGGTCACGGTGAACGGCTCGGTGAACGGCGCCGACGCCGCGAGCGGTGCGGCCGAGCCGCCGTCACTGCCGCCGGGCGACAAGGCGCCCTACGACCCCGACGCCACCTGACGGACCGGGACGGCGCGGGTCAGGCGCCGCTGACGGGCGTGAGGTTCAGCGAACGCCCCACCAGGCCGCGCGACCGCGACCCGAGCCGCTTCGCGAGGTCGCGCAGCACCTCGGCGGCGGGGGAGTCGGGGTGGTCGACGACGAGCGGACGTCCGTTGTCGCCGCCCTCGCGCAGCCGCACGTCCAGCGGCACCTGCGCGAGCAGCGGCACGTCGTGGCCGAGCGTCTTGGCGAGCGCCGACGTGACGGCCTCGCCTCCGCCGGAGCCGAACACGTCGATCTGCTCGCCGCAGTGCGGGCAGGGCAGCCAGGACATGTTCTCGATGACGCCCGCCACGCGCTGCCGCAGCATCTGCGCCACGACGCCGGCCCGCTCCGCGACCTCGGCGGCGGCGACCTGCGGCGTGGTGACGACGAGGATCTCGGAGTTCGGGATGAGCTGCCCGAGCGAGATGGCGACGTCGCCGGTGCCGGGCGGCAGGTCGAGCAGCAGCACGTCGAGGTCGCCCCAGTAGACGTCGACGAGGAACTGCTGCAGCGCGCGGTGCAGCATCGGCCCGCGCCAGGTGACCGGCTTCCCGCCGGCGAACATGCCGATCGAGATCACCTTCACGCCGTACGCCTCCGGCGGCATGATCATCTCGCCGACGGGCGTGGGCCCGGCGGTGACGCCGAGCATGCGCGGCACCGAGTGGCCGTAGATGTCCGCGTCGACGACGCCGACGGACAGCCCCTGCTCCGCCAGCGACACCGCGAGGTTGACCGTGACCGACGACTTGCCGACGCCGCCCTTGCCGCTCGCGATGCCGTAGACGCGGGTGAGCGAACCGGCCTTCGCGAACGGGACCTCCTGCACGGGAGTGCCGCCGCGGAGCTTGGTCTGCAGCTCCTTGCGCTGGTCCTCGCTCATCACGCCGAGCTGGAGGCTCACGCCGGTGACGCCGGGCACCGCGCCGACGGCGTTGGTCACGTCCCGGTTGATCGTCTCCCGCAGCGGACACCCGGAGACGGTGAGCAGCACCTTGACGTCCACATGGCCGTCCGGACGCACGCCGACCGACTCGACCATGTCGAGGTCGGTGATGGGGCGGTGGATCTCGGGGTCGTTGACCTTGGTCAGCGCCTGCCAGACGGCGTCGGTCAGCTGGTCGCCGGAGGAACCGTTCGTGGGCATGGAACCATGCTAGGCAGGGCGCGGCACGGACCGCGACGCGGTCGGACCCGGCCCACGCCGTCACAGGCGTTCGGTGCCGTCGATCCTGCGTTCGCTCCTGTGCCGCTGCTCCCGCTCCATGTCCTCGGTGACCTCCGCACGAGCACGTCGCCTCGCCTCGGCGAAATAGCGCACCGGGTTGGCCAGCGCGCGCTCGATGCGGTCATCGCGCGGGGGAGTGATGCGGATCGCCACGCGGTCTCCCTCCTCGAGGGCTCTCGACCCAGGTCGCATGTCGCCCAGCCCACACGACCACCACGAAGAATGCTACGCAGGGTCGGCGGCGTTGCGGAACAGGGCGCGCGGTGGGTGAGGACGGCGCACCGGCGCGTAGCCGCACGTCACGGCGCATACGGGAGGGTTGTTCCCGGCGGTCATGGGTCGATGCCCAGCGCGTTGCCGAGCATGCCGGCGAGCAGCCGGAGCAGCCGGACGTCGTCGCGGGTAAGCTGACCGGCCTCCGGCGCGTCCAGGGTGATCATCCCGTACGCGATGTTGCCGGAGATGACCGGCACGCACGCGAACGTCTTGTAGTCGTGCGGCGCGGTGACGTCCCAGCCGATCGGCGGGACCTCGTCGACGTCGGGGTAGAAGCGGTCCTCGTCGTACTCGATCATCCTGAGCAGGTCGTCGCCGCGCCGCGTGCCGGCGACGTACGCCTCGCGCTCGCCGCCGGCACGGCCGACGCACGTCTCGGGACGCAGCTGTACGGGCCGGGCGTCCTCGAGCACGAACCAGCACGCCCGCGCCCGGTCCGGCCCGAGCACCTCGGTGGCGGCGTTGAGGACGAAGGGCACCGCCTGGCCGCGCAGCGTCTCGCGGTCGCGCCTGGACGCCGCGGCGATCCGGCCGAGGTGCCGCACGATCGGGTCGAGCGCGTCGTTCAGCGCCATCCGCATCTCGGTGCGGGCGGCGATGCGCTCCTCCTGCACGAGCCGGAACCGGCGTCGCTCCCGCGCCTGCGCGATGGTGGGGACGAGGAACGCCAGCAGCGCCGACACCGCCTGCACGGTGATCAGGTCGGTCTGGGTGGTGCCGGTGGCATGGCCGGCGAGCGCACCGGTGACCGACGTGACGACGATGAATACGCCGGTCAGCGTCGGTGCGACCCAGTTCCTCCAGGTGTCGATGGTTCGCCCCTGCGTCTCGGTGGGTTCACAGATTATCCGCGGGGTGTGTCGAATACGGACCGACGACACGGCGTCACCGGACGTGGCCGGCAGGGCCCGCATCGGCCGCCAAACAGCCGGACCGCGTGCCGCTTTCGCCTATCGCTCGACCGTGTCAGCCTCGCGCTGGTGCGCGCGGTTGTCGTCCAGCTCCTCGAGCAGCCGCTGCAGCTCACCGCGGACGAAGTCGCGGGTGGCCACCTCGCCGACGGCGATGCGCAGCGCCGCCACCTCGCGAGTGAGGTACTCGGTGGAGGCGAAGTTGCGTTCGTCCGCCACCCGGTCGTGCTCGTACTGGACGCGGTCGCGGTCGGCCTGGCGGTTCTGCGCGAGCAGGATGAGCGGTGCGGCGTACGACGCCTGCAGCGACAGCGCCAGCGTCAGCAGGATGAACGGGTACGTGTCGAAGCGGACCTGGTGCGGCGCGAGCGTGTTCCAGCCGAGCCACACCACCACGACGACGGTCATGTAGCCGATGAAGCGCCACGAGCCGAGGAACCTGGCGACGCGGTCGGCGGCCCGGCCGAGGTACTCGGGGTCGACCGCGAGGTGGGGCAGGCTGCGCCGGTGCGCCCGTGGCTGGTCGATGCCGTGCGTCCGCCGCGGCCGCCGGTCAAACGCCACTGGCCCGCTCCTGCTCGTCCTGCTCGGCGGTGGGCTCGGCGCCGTTCTCCGGTTCGCGGTCGCGCCAGTCGTCCGGCAGCATGTGGTCGAGCACGTCGTCGACGGTGACCGCGCCGAGCAGGTGGTCGTTCTCGTCGACGACCGGCACCGCCGTGAGGTCGTACATCGCGAAGTGGCTCGCGACGGTGGCAAGCGACGCCTCGGGACGCACCGGCCGCAGGTCGGAGTCCATCACGCCCGACACCAGCGCGACCGGCGGTTCGCGCAGCAGCCGCTGGAAGTAGGCGAGCCCGAGGTACTTCCCCGAGGGCGTGTCGGTCGGCGGCCGGCAGACGTAGACCTGGGAGCCGAGCGCGGGGGAGAGGTCGGGGTTGCGGATCCGGGCCAGCGCCTCCGCCACCGTGGCGTCCGGTGACAGCACGACGGGGTCGGTCGTCATCATGCCGCCGGCGGAGTCCTCGGCGTAGGTCAGCAGCCGCCGTACCGGCGCGGCGTCCTCGGGCTCCATCAGCAGCAGCAGCTGCTCGCGCAGCTCCGAGCGCAGCTCGTGCAGCAGGTCGGCGGCGTCGTCGGGGTCCATCGCCTCGAGCACGTCGGCGGCCCGCTCGCGGTCGAGCTTGCCGACGACCTCCACCTGGTCCTCGGCCGACAGCTCCTCGAGCACGTCCGCGAGCCGCTCGTCGGCCAGGGCGGCGGCGACCTCGGCGCGCCGCTTCGGCGACAGTTCGTGCAGCACCTGCGCGAGGTCGGCGGGACGCAGCTCCTCGAACGTGGCCAGCAGGTTCTCCGCGCCCTGCACCTCGTCGGGGGTGCCGAAGCCGGTGACGTCGTCCCAGTCGACGACGCTGGTCTCGCCGCGGTGCAGCCGCTTGCCCGGGCGCCGGATGGCGACCTTCGTCACCAGCCAGTCGTGCGTCCTGGTGCTCTCCATGGCGACGTCGAGGACGGTGACGACGGTGTCGTCGCCGCGATGCCGCACCTTGCGGTCGAGCAGCTCGCCGAGCACGAGGGTCTCGGTGGAGCGCTGCTGGAACCTGCGCATGCTGAGCGTGCCGGTGAACATGACGGCGTCGGACTGGATGTTCGTCACCCGGGTGAGCGGCAGGAAGACCAGCCGCCGTGGCTGCATCTCGACGACCAGGCCGAGCACGCGCGCGGGCTTCGCGGTGCGCAGCGTCGCGACGGCGTCGCGTACCTTGCCGACCTGGTCACCGGTCGGGTCGAAGACCGGTACTCCGGCCAGCCTGGCCAGGAACACGCGGGTTGGCGCGCCGCTCATACCGCCGAGGCTACCGGCACCGCGCCCGAATGCCCGTCAGGTCGGCGCCTCGAGAAGCAGACGAAGATGCCCACGTGGGTACCTCGTGTCCCCTGCAGGGACGGACGTCGAGGTACTCACGTGGACCTCGGCCGGGCGTGAGGAGCGCCTAGAAGGCGCCCGGGCCGTTCGGCGTCCCCAGGCCGGTCGGGCCGTCCCAGCCCTGGCGCGCGTTGCACCACTGGGTGGTCGGGCACGAGCCGTTGCTGCCGCTGGTCGTGTCGAAGAGCTGGTCGGCGTGCGCGTACGGCAGTGCGTTGGAGTACCCGTCGCTCGGTACGTCACCGGCGAGCGCGAACACGCCGGCGACGATAGGCGAGGACGCGCTCGTGCCGCCGTAGACCGCCCAGCCGGACCGGCCCTGGTACGGCGTGCTGTCGTACACGGCGACGCCGGTGTTCGGGTCGGCGACCGCGGACACGTCCGCCATCGCGCGCTTGTCGCACCCGGTGTCCGCGTTCGCCGCGCCCGGGAGCGCGGTGTTGTACTGCGAGCAACCGGAGCCGGCACCGCTCCAGGCCGTCTCGTTCCAGCCACGGGCGTTGCTCGCCTTGGAAAGCGACGTGCCGCCGACCGCGGTGACATACGACGAGCTGGCCGGGTACGAGCCGCCCTGGTAACCGCTGTCGCCCGTGCTCGCGGTGACGGCGATGCCCTTGTGGTCGTAGTAGCTGCCGTACTGCGAGTCGGCAGCGTCACCGCCGCCGTAGCTGTTGGAGATCGCGGCGGGCTGCTGGCTCGCCGCCTGGTTCACCGCTGCGCCGAGGTCGGCGAACGAAGCGCTGTCGGCCTCGACGAGCAGGATGTGGCAGTCCGGGCAGGCCGCGGAGACCATGTCCAGGTCGAGCGAGATCTCGGTGGCCCAGCCCGCGTCCTTCCTCGGGTAGTTGGTGCCGCCGTTCTGGTCGACCTTGGTGAAGCAGCCGTCGGCGCTCGTGCAGTCCGACAGTCCGAACTGCTTGCGGTACGTGCCGAGGTCCTGCTCGGCGGTCGGGTCGTCGTACGCGTCGACGATGGCGACGGTACGCCCGTCCGAGCCGGACGACGGCAGCGCGTACGCCGACTGGATGTCGGCGGGACCGTAGCCGTTGGGTGCGGCCGTGGTGTGCGGTTTCTTGGACTTGCTGTTCGCCAGCACCTCGGCGTAACAGCTGGCATGGCCCTTCGTGGGGGCCGTCGTGCACGTCCGGTGCGCGTGTAGTCCGGACGAGCCGGCTCGCTGCGCCGCGTTGGCCGTGCCCGCGAGGACAGGTGTGACGAGCACGGCGACGACAGCGGCGGCGAGGAGGCGTCGGGATGGCATGGGCATCCTCACTCTCCCGTTCAGGGGCAACAACGCGTCGCACGCTGTCAGTGCGTGAGTACGCCGGGTTAAACCGACCGGCAAAGAAGTCGCAAAGTCGACGCGTAGTGAAAGCGGCCCGTGACGATGTCCGGAGACACCGCCACGGGCCGCTCGAACCGCTTCGTCGTCAGAAGGCGCCGACGCCGTGCGGCGTGCCGAGACCGGTCGGGCCGTCCCAGCCGGCGCGCGCGTTGCACAGCTGCAGCGGCAGGCAGACCACGCCGTTGCTGCCGGTCGTCACGTCGTAGAGCTTGCCGGCGTTCTGGTACGGCAGCGCGTTCGAGTAGCCGGTGCTCGGCACGTTGCCGCCGAGCCCGTACACGCCCGCGATGATCGGCGAGGACGCGCTCGTCCCGCCGACGGTGAACCAGCCGGACTGACCCTGGTACGGCGTGCTGTCGTACACGGCGACGCCGGTGTTCGGGTCGGCGACCGCGGACACGTCGGCCATCCCGCGCTTGCTGCCGCAGCCGGTGTCGAAGCCACTGGCCGCGGGGATCGCCGCGTTGTACAGCGAGCAGCCGGAACCCGCGCCGCTCCAGGCGCTCTCGCTCCAGCCGCGCGCGTTGCTCGCCTTCGAAAGCGAGGTGCCGCCGACGGCGGTGACGTAGCTCGAGCTGGCCGGGTACGAGCCGCCCATGTAGCCGCTGTCACCCGTGCTCGCGGTGACGGCGATGCCCGGGTGCTTGTAGTACCTGCCGTAGTCGGCGTCCGACGCGTCGACCTGGCTGCCGTAGCTGTTGGAGATGGCGTACGCACCCTGCTTGGCGGCCTGCTGGACGGCCGTGCCGAGGTCGGCGAACGACGCGCTCTTCGCCTCGACGAGCGTGATCTTGCAGTCGCCACAGGCCGCGGAGACCATGTCGAGGTCGAGCGAGATCTCGAGCGCCCAGCCGGCGTCCTTGCTCGGGTAGCTCGTGCCGCCGTTCTGGTCGACCTTCTTGAAGCACCCGTTGGCGGAGGTGCACGCCGGGAGCCCGTACTGCTGCCGGTACGTGCCGAGGTCCTTCTCCGCCGTGGGGTCGTCGAACGCGTCGACGATGGCGACCGTGCGGCCGTTCGCGCCGGTGGCGGGCAGCTGGTACGCCGACCGGAGCTCCGACGGGCCGTAGCCCGACGGCGTCGCCTTCCGGTGGGCCTTCTTGCCGAGCATGCCCTCGAGCATGCGGAACTTGGCGAAACAGGCCGCGTGGCCCGGAGCGGGCTTCGCGCTGCACGCACGATAGGTCTTCAGGTGCGCCGCCGAGCTCGGCGCGGCGCTCGCCGTCCCGGCGAGAAACGCGGTGAGCAACGCGGCGAGCGTGGCGGCACCTGCCACGACTCGTTTGACAACCATGGCACCTCCGCAGGCGTTCTGTCGGACGTCTGTCCCTCGAAGCATCAGAACTGCTGTCGGGTGCGGGCGTAAAGGGCCCGGCAAGGAGACGTTCGGTGAACGCCGCCCTGCGCCCGTACGAAAACAGCAGTCAGTGATCGACGTTTATACTCTCCGTCGCCGGCGCAGCATGCCGGGGAGCCGGCCGACGGTGGTGGCGGGTGTCGGCGGCGGGGCCGCGGCGGCCGAGCCCGCGGGCATCCGCCCGGGAGCGTCGAGCACCTGCCCGGTCGGGGACAGCCGTACGACCGTGCACTCGCGGGCCCAGCGTTCTCCGGAGCGCTCGCCGTCCGGCAGGTTCAGCCGCGCCGCCTGCAGCACCGGCACCACGGTCTCCCACTCGGCGGAGCTCGGCTCGACGCGGGTGCACGCCGCGAGCCAGGAGATCAACCGGCTGCGGTTGTCCTTGCTGGGCACGGTCACGATCACGTGCCTGAGGTCGGAGAGCCCGGGCAGCGGTTGCTCCTTCCCGCCGGTGACGACGTACGCTGCACCGTCCTGCCACACGTGCCACGCCGGTCGCGGGCCTGTGGGCAACCCGAGCCAGACCAGACCCGAGCGCCTGGTCGCCTCCTCGATCAGGAAGCCGTTCATCTCGCCGTTCCCTCTGCCGGTGTCCGCCGGCCGCGAGCTCGCCGCGGTCCGAGCCAACCGTACTGCTCGCGTCTTGACGGATCGGGCGAGAACCGCCACGGTCTGCACATGCACCGGGCGCCGACCTGCCCGCACGGCCCGCACGAGATCCGACCGCCGGGTCCGTGGACGAGCGCCTGGATGTGCGCGGAACACGGTGAAGTCCAGCCGCTGCACCATCCTGGGCGACCGTCGTACGCGACGCTCGCGGCCGTCGTGCAGGCGGCGCGCGTGCCCGTCTGGCTGCCGAGGCCGCTGCCCCCCGCGTGGCTCGTGGCGGGTGCCACCTACGCGGGTGACGACCGGCGCGGCGGGTGCGCGACCGTCGTCGCGTGCACCGGTCCCAATCCGGTGGGCGGTCCCGCGGACCTCCTGCTCGTCGCCGAGGAGCCTGGCATCGGGCTGGGTGCGCGGTACGCGGGCATGCCGGGTGTCGACCCGGGCGACGGGATAGGCAAGGGCCTCGCGCAGGCGCAGGTGCGGGTGTACGGCCACGAGGCGCCGCTGTGGCACGTGCAGGGCAGTGCCGACCGCGCTGTCTACGTCGGGGAGGCGAGCGGACTTTGGCTGTGGCTGGTGCTCGCGCCGGCGAGCGCGGGCGCGTTGATCGTCGAGGACCTGATGCTGGTCGACCTGCGTTCGGAACTGCCGGCGGGCCTCACGTTCGCGCCACTGTCCCGGTTGCTCCTGGTCCGATCACCGAGCTGACGAATGATCGACCTGCACACGCACAGCAGTGCGTCCGACGGCACGGATGCATCGGATGCCTTGGTAC
>JAFMQP010000009.1 GCA_017354575.1 Acidothermales bacterium
CAGGTGGACGGCGTCGGACCGGCCGGTGCGCACCCGCAGCAGGAACTGCTCGGACAGCGGGTGGACGCCGTCCGCGGCCGCCGCCGCCGCGACGATCTCCCGGATCCGGCCGACCTGGTCGGCGGTCAGCTCGTCGCCGCGTACGACGCCGCTCACCGCCATGCGCGTACGCCTCCCTCGTCGGCTCCCACGCTCACCGGGCCGGCTCCGGTTCGTACTCCTCCTGCTGGCGCTCGCCCTGCTGGGGGACGAACCGGTACCCGACGTTGCGCACCGTGCCGATCAGGGACTCGTGCTCGGAGCCGAGTTTCGCCCGCAGCCGCCTGACGTGCACGTCGACCGTCCGGGTGCCGCCGAAGTAGTCGTATCCCCAGACCTCCTGCAGTAGCTGTGCCCTCGTGAACACCCGCCCGGGATGCTGGGCGAGGTACTTGAGCAGCTCGAACTCCTTGAAGGTCAGGTCGAGCGCCCGGCCGCGCAGCTTCGCGGTGTACGTGCTCTCGTCGATGACGAGCTCGCCGTCACGGACGACGTCGGGCGTCTCGTCGCCGTCGGCCTGGGTGCGCGCGATCGCCAGCCGCAGCCGCGCGTCGAGCTCGGCCGGACCGGCCGTGTCGAGCACGAAGTCGTCCGCGCCCCAGTCGGCGTGCACCGCGGGCAACGCGCCCTCGGTGACGACCAGCAGCAACGGGCAGCGCAGCCCGGTGGAGCGGGTCACCCGCGCGAGCGCGCGGGCCCGCACCAGCTCGCGGCGCGCGTCGAGCAGGACGACGTCGGCGGCGGGCGTGTCGACGAGCGCGGACGCCTCCGCGGGCACTACGCGCACCGAGTGCGACAGCAGCGCCAGCGCGGGCAGGATGTCGGTGGAGGGACCGGCGGCGTTGGTCAACACCATGACCGCGCCCATGGTCCACCTCCCGACTTCATGGTGGAGGATAGCGGGGTGAGCCACGCGACGATCAGGTACTGGGCCGCCGCCCGTGACGCCGCCGGCACCGCCGAGGAGAGCTACCAGGCCGACGACCTGGGCGAACTGCTCGAGCTCGTCCGCGGCCAGCACGGCGGCGGCCGGTTCGCCGACGTGCTCGCCTGCTGCTCGTTCCTGGTCGACGGCGCGCCGGTCGGCACCCGGTCACCCGATTCGGTCGTTCTCCCCGAGGGCGCTACGGTCGAGGCTTTGCCGCCGTTCGCCGGAGGTTGACCCGTGCGCGCGTTCGCCCGCGTCCTCATCACCCTCGTCGTCCTCGCCCTCGTCTTCGTCGCCGCCGACCGGATGGCGGTGTACCTCGCGGAGGACCGCGCCGAGGCCGCGCTCGCCTCGTGGCTCGGCACCCGGCCGAACGTCGAGATCCACGGCTTCCCGTTCCTCACCCAGTGGGGGCAGGGGTCGTACCGGGAGGCGACGGTCTCCGGCAAGCGGGCCACGATCTCCGGCAAGCAGATCGACGGCCCGGTGATCACGCTTGACGACGTCCGCACCTCACCGTGGGCGCACACCTCGCAGGACTTCGCCGGCGCGACGGCGGGCACGGTCCGGTTGTCCGGGACGGTGCCGTTCGCCGACCTGCCGCTGCCGAACGGCGTGACGGTGCAGCGCGACGGCACGAGCACGCACGACGTACGGCTGTCCGGCACGGTGAGCGTCTTCGGCCGGCACGAGAAGTTCCAGGCGATCGGCACGGTGGCGCTCGAGCACGGCCGGATCACGCTGAGCCCGCACAGCGTGCGGTTCCTCGGCCGCGCGTCGAGCTCGGCGCTCACCTCGATCGCCCGCGACCACCTCAGGCTGAGCGTCCGGCCGCCGGCGCTGCCCGACGGCCTGTCGCTCACCGGCGTCACGGTCGCCGACACGGGCATCCGCGTCACGGCGACCGGCCACGACCTCAAGCTCCCCCGGAGCTGACGAGCCAGTCGGTCGCGTTCAGCGCCAGCGCCGCGTCGGTTCCGGCGGGGTCGTCCCAGCCGTCGTGGAGCGTGTCGCCGGACGCGCCCGTGCCGTCGTCGATCGGGGACGAGTCACCCCAGAGCGCCACCCGGCCCTTGCCGAACGTGCTGGTCGCGAAGAACACCCCGGACGCGCCCGAGCTGTCGGCGCCGTCCCGGTAGAGCAGACCTTTCGCACCCGGGTCGTCGGACGTGGCGAGCGTCGCGGTCGTCCCGTTCCGCATGATGGCGCCGGTGACCGTGCCGTTCGCGCCCTTGATCACCGGATCGTCGGCGGCCGACGCCGGGATGTTCGACGGGTTCTCGTCCGCGATGTTCTGCTTCTCGATGGTGATGCCGAACGGGTCGCTGTCGTCGACGCCGTTGGAGCTCATCAGCTGGTTGAGCACGCCGACCGAGTCGATGCCGTCGTTGTCGCGGTCGCTGCCGTCGTGGTCGGAGACCATGAACAGGCCACCGCCTGCCTGCACGAACTTCACCACGGCGGTGCGCTCGGCCGGGCTGAGCGAGGTGTTCGGCTCGGGCAGCACGAGGGCGTCGAAGTGGGACAGGTCGAGGGCGCCGCCGCCGCCGTAGGCCAACGCCGTGCCTTCGGGGTTGGTGCGGACCGTGTACCTCCCGGACTTCTGCAGCGCGACGCCCCATGCCGAGAGCCCGCCCGTCCAGTCGTCCTCGCTCGACGGGTTCGGGTCCTCCCGCGTCGGGTCCGGCTGGCTGGTCGACACCACCCAGTCGGCGTTGCCCGCCGTCTCCGCGTGGGCGGCGTCGAACAGCACGTGGAACGGTGTGTCGGCCGCGGCCCGGTGGCTGCCGCAACCCAGTGCGGCGGTGAACGCCAGCACTCCCACGACCGCGATGACAGCGGTTCTCCGGATCGAACGCATGACGCCCCCTCGGTGTCGCCTCGTTCACGTGGGTCGGTGTCGCCGCCGCACCGAGCGTCGCACACGGACGCGGCTCGTAGGGCCGGAGGCACGGTGCGTGACTACCGACGGTCGTGGGTGCCGGGTAGAGTGGCCGCATGTTCGCGACTGCGCTCACGAAGCGCCGCGCGGTCGACTACGTCCGCGTGAACAGCTCGCTCTGTCGCGTGTGCGCAGGCGGGCGCGCGTAGCGTCGACCGGTCCCGGTCGCAGTCGCTCTGAGCCCCGCACCGAAGGCACGGTCTCGTCCCGCCACGTGTGCACAGGGCCGTGCCGACCCCGGAGGTACGAACTCAACTCCCCCTGCAAGGAGGCACGGCATGAGCCGTTCGGATGTACTGGTCGACGCCGACTGGGTGGCCGCACACTCCGGTGACCCCGACGTGGTACTGGTCGAGGTCGACGAGGACACGACCGCGTACGACAAGGGCCACATCGCCGGCGCGGTGAAGATCGACTGGAAGAAGGACCTGCAGGACCCGGTGCGGCGCGACTTCATCGACAAGCCCTCGCTCGAGGCGCTGCTCGGTGGCCGCGGCATCGGCAACGACGACACCATCGTCCTCTACGGAGGCAACAACAACTGGTTCGCGGCGTACGCGTACTGGTTCTTCAAGCTGTACGGCCACGAGAACCTGAAGCTGCTCGACGGCGGCAGGAAGAAGTGGGAGCTCGAGTCGCGCGAGCTCGTCACGGAGGTGCCGCAGCGCGAGGCGAAGACGTACACGGCGAACGAGCCCGACACCGCCATCCGCGCCCTGCGCGACGAGGTGCTCGGCGCGATCGGCGAGCGCAACCTCGTCGACGTCCGCTCGCCCGACGAGTACGTCGGACGGCTGCTCGCCCCTGCGCACCTGCCGCAGGAGCAGGCGCAGCGGGCCGGCCACATCCCCACGGCGCGGAACATCCCATGGGCGAAGGCGGCCAACGAGGACGGCACCTACAAGTCCGACGACGAGCTGCGCGAGCTCTACGCCGAGGCCGGCCTCGACGAGGGCAGGGACACCATCGCGTACTGCCGGATCGGTGAGCGTTCGGCGCACACCTGGTTCGCGCTGCACGAGATCCTGGACCGGCCCAACGTGAAGAACTACGACGGGTCCTGGACCGAGTGGGGCTCGCTGGTCGGCGTCCCGGTGGCGACGGGAGACGAGGCATGACCGTGGCGGACGGATGCGGCGCACCCGAGGGCGGCGTCAAACTGGAGGACACCGCACTCGGCTCGCAGGCGGTCGTCGCCGGCACGGTGCGCACGCCGGACGGCCCGGCGTACCCGGCGTACGTGCGGCTGCTCAACGACTCCGGCGACTTCGTCGCCGAGGTGCCGACGGCGTCCGACGGCGGCTTCCGGTTCTACGCCGCGCCCGGCGAGTGGACCGTCCGGGTGCTCGCGCCGGGGCGGGAGGCGGTGCAGCAGACCGTCTCGACGGACGTCGGCAAGGTGGCCCGGGTGGCGCTACAGGTGTGACCGTCCACTGAGAGTGAACCCACGTTCACGGCACCCCATGGGCGTGCCAAGATAGCGACCGTCACTCTGCAGAGCGACCCGGCCCGCGCGGCCGGACAGGGAGCGTACGGCTGATCCCCCCTGGCCGTACGCTCCTTCTTCTCTGCCGGGTCAGCCGTGGCCGATCTGGCCGGCCTCACGGGCGGCCTTCGCGACGTGCCACCAGGTCGGCTGCATGCCGAGCAGGAACGCGGCGGTCGCGAGCAGCACCAGCGCGATCGCGCCCGCCCACCAGGTGATGAGCGCTCCGAGGAGGAGCACGACGACGGCGGTGACCGCGCCCATCACCCACCAGGGCAGCGGCGGACGCCAGGTGCGCCGCATCGCGGTCCGCGCAAGCTCGTGCTTCTCCCGCACGTCGCCGGCGAGCTCGCCCTGGTCGTTCGGGTCGATGAGCGTCAGCGCGCGCCCGGTGAGCCGCTCGACGAGCCGGGCCTGGTCGGCGCTCGTGATGCACACCAGGCCGTCGTTCAGCAGCGTCATCTCGTGCACGCAGGTGTCGTGCAGCGCCTGCGCGAGCTCGTACCGGTACGCCGCCTCGGTGGGCGTCTCGGCCACCACCTGCTCGAGCACCCCGATCGCGTCGCCGGGCCGACCCAGGTGGACGAGCGCGCGGCCGAGTGCGGCGCGGTACGCCGTGACGTGCGGCGCGAGCCGGGCCGCGCTGTCGAAGCCGCCGTACGCGAGCTCGTAGTTGCCGGCCTGCGCGTAGCTCTGGCCGAGTTCGTAGTGCAGGAACGGGTTCTCCGGCTGCAGCAGCACCGCGTAGTGATAGCAGTCGATGGCCCGTGCGTGGTCGCCCGCAGCCGCCGCGCGGCGGGCCTGGTCGGCCCACGCGTCGCCCGACTTGCCGTCGCCTGCCGCGTCGGTGCCGCCGGCGGCGGCCTCGGCTGCCGGCGGCTCGGCCTGCGCCGGCGTGGGTGCGGGCGGATTCGTGCCCTGCTCGGGAGGCGGTGCCGCGCCGTTCGACCTGGACCGCCACTCGTCGTCGTAGTCGGCACGCTGGTCGGGGTCGAGCAGGACCAGCTCGGCGAGGTCGAGCTCGCGGACGCGTTCCTCGGCGGTGGACGCGGAGCTGGCCTGCCACCGCCTGCGCTGCTCGGCGATGGCCTCGCCCACGGTCTCCGCGGGGGCGTCGGGAGCGACGCTCAGCAGCGCGTAGAAGTCGACGAAGCGCCCGGCGACAGTCACGCGTCCGCCTCCCGCTCGCTCACGCCCACTCCTTCTCCCGTCCGCGTGTGAGTGGCAGCGTACCTCCGTACAGAGGTTAAGGTCAGGACCGTGGAGATGCTGTACGCGAGCCTGCTGAGCGCCGTCGCCCTGGGCGTTGCGTGGGCGGCGAGCTACCTGGTGTACAGGTTGTACCGCGGATGACCGGTTTGCCCGTTCCAGAGCTGCATCCCGCCTGTCTTCCCGTCAGCTTCCTCCTCGGCACCTGGCGCGGACCCGGGGTGGTCGGGTACCCGACGATCGAGGACCGCACGTTCGTGCAGGAGCTGACCTTCGACCACGTCGGCAAGCCGTACCTCGGGTACCGGAGCCGTGCCTGGCTCACCGACGAGGACGGCGAACCGGTGGCACACGCGGCCCGCGAGTCGGGCTACTGGCGCGCGGTCGGCGGCGGCCGGCTCGAGGTCGTGTTCGCGCACCCGACCGGCATCGCGGAGATCTGGTACGGCGAGGTCACCGGCACCAGGATCGAGCTGGCGACCGACGCGGTCGTGCGCACGGCGTCCGCCAAGGAGGTGACGGCGGGCAAGCGACTGTACGGCCTGGTCGAGGGCGACCTCGCGTACGCCTACGACCTCGCAGCCGTCGGGCAGCCGCTGCAGCCGCACACGTCCGCCCGGCTCTCCCGCGTCCGGGAAACTTCATGATCAGGATGGGATTAGTTCACCGGAAGGCGTCATGATGGACAGATGGCGGAGTTGCTTGGGGCGAGCGACGGCCTGACGGCCAGTGCTCCGTCATATGTCGAGAAGCTCGTCGAGGACGTCCAGGACGAGCTGAACCCGCCGCCCGAGTCCAAGGTCTCGACGGCGGGCCTGCCTGACGACCGCTTCATCGACCGCGAGCTGTCCTGGCTCGAGTTCAACGCCCGCATCCTCGAGGTCGCCGAGGCACCGTCGACGCCGCTGCTCGAGCGGGCGCGGTTTCTCGCCATCTTCGCGAACAACCTGGACGAGTTCTTCATGGTCCGGGTCGCCAGCCTGAAGCGGCGGATCGCGACGGGCATGAGCGGCCCGATACCGAGCGGCTTGTCGCCCCGCGGCCAACTCGCCGCAGTCCTCGCGCGCACCCGTGAGCTGATGGAGCGGCACGTGCACGCCTTCGGCGAGCAGGTGTTGCCCGCGCTCAGCGCCGAGGGCATCGAGATCGTGCGCTGGGGCGACCTGGGGGAGAGCGACCGTGCCGTTGCCCGGCAGTTCTTCCACGAGCGTGTATTTCCCGTCCTCACGCCGCTCGCGGTCGACCCAGCGCACCCCTTTCCCTACATCTCCGGGCTGTCGCTCAACATCGCGGTCGTCGTCCGCGACGAGGACGGGCGCGAGCACTTCGCCCGGGTGAAGGTGCCGTCGAACCTGCCGCGGCTGCTCCCGCTCGGCGCCGACCGGTTCGTCCCGCTCGAGCAGATCATCGTCGCGCATCTGCCGCGGCTGTTCAGCGGCCTGGAGGTCGTCCAGGCGTCGACGTTCCGGGTCACCCGCAACCAGGACCTCGAGGTCGAGAACGACGACGACGAGAGCGTGCTCAAGGCACTGGAACGGGAGCTGCAGCGGCGGCGGTTCGGTCCGCCGGTGCGGCTGGAGGTCGAGTCCGGAACCAGCCGGCGGGTGCTCGACCTGCTCCTCGCCGAGCTGCGCGTCAACGAGGACGAGGTGTACCGGCTGGCGCCTCCGCTCGACCTCACCGCGCTGTTCACGGTGGCCGACGTCGACCGTCCCGAGCTCGACCGTCCGGCGTTCCGGCCCCGTACGCACCCCCTGCTGCGCGAGCGTGAGGACGGCGAGCCGCCGAACTTCTTCAGCCTGCTGAACGAGACGGACGTGCTCGTCCACCACCCGTACCAGTCCTTCACCACGAGCGTGCAAGCCTTCCTGGAACAGGCGGCGAACGACCCGCGCGTGCTCGCGATCAAGCAGACGCTGTACCGCACGAGCGGCGACTCACCGATCGTGGACGCGCTCATCGACGCCGCCGAGTCCGGCAAGCAGGTGCTCGTCTGCGTCGAGATCAAGGCGCGTTTCGACGAGCAGGCCAACATCCGCTGGGCACGCGCGCTCGAGCGCGCCGGCGCGCACGTGGTCTACGGCGTCGTCGGGCTGAAGACGCACGGCAAGCTCTGCCTGGTCGTCCGGCAGGACGAGGACGGCGTGCTGCGCAGGTACTCCCACGTCGGCACCGGCAACTACAACTCGCAGACCGCGCGGTTGTACGAGGACCTGGGCCTGCTCACGTCCGCGCCCGACGTCGGCGCCGACCTCTCCGACCTGTTCAACCACCTCTCCGGGCACACCAGGCACCTCGGCTACCGCACCCTGCTGGTCGCGCCGGAGTCGCTGCGCAGCGGCCTGGTCGAGATGATCGCCCGCGAGGCGCGGCACGCGGAGGCCGGGCGTCCCGCGGGGATCACGATCAAGTGCAACGCAGTCGTCGACGAGGAGATCATCGACGCGCTCTACCAGGCCTCCCGCGCCGGGGTGCCTATCGAGCTCGTCGTCCGCGGGATGTGCGCGCTGCGTCCCGGCGTGCCCGGACTGTCCGAGACGATCCGGGTGCGCAGCATCATCGGCCAGTTCCTCGAGCACTCGCGCCTGTTCCGGTTCGAGAACGGCGGCGACGTCGAGTACTGGATGGGCAGCGCCGACATCATGCACCGCAACCTCGACCGCCGAGTGGAGGTCGTCATTCACATCACCCACCCGAAGGTGACCAAGCGGCTGGAGGAGCTGCTCACGTTCGCGACGTCGGACGAGATCGTCGCGTGGGACCTCGCGCCCGACGGTGTCTGGACCCGTCGCAAGGGTGACGAGCTGGTCGACTATCAGGAGCGCCTGATCTCTGTGCTCGCCATGGCGACCGCCACCGTGTCGTGAGCGAGCGGCAACGGGTCGTCGAGGCGGCGGGCGGCGTCGTCTGGCGCGGTTCGCACGACGACGTCGAGATCGCGCTCGTGCACCGTCCGGCGTACGACGACTGGTCCATCCCCAAGGGGAAGCTGCACCGGGGCGAGCACCCGCTCGTCGGTGCCGTCCGCGAGGTGACGGAGGAGACCGGCTACGAGGTCCGGCTCGGCCCGCCGCTCGGCGAGACGGCGTACGAACTGCCGAACGGTCGTGGCAAGCGGGTGCGGTACTGGTCGATGCGGGCCAGTGGCGACGGGGGAACCCTGCCGGCGGACGGCGAGGTCGACGAGCTGCGCTGGCTGCCTCCAGGCGACGCCCTCACGTACCTGCAGCCCAGGCGTGAGCAGCCGGTGCTGCGGGCGTTCGTCGAGGCCGGGCGCGCGGGCACGCTGGTGACGCGCCCGCTCGTCCTGGTCCGGCACGCGAGCGCGGGCGAGCGGTCGTCGTGGCGCGGCGACGACTCCGACCGCCCGCTCGACGAGCTCGGCCGCGCCCAGGCGGGCGCGCTCGCGGCCGTGCTGCGCGGGTACGGCGCTACCCGGGTGGTCTCGGCCGACGTCGTCCGGTGCACGCAGACGGTGGCGCCGTTCGCGGCGGCGTCCGGGCTCACCGTCGAGACCGAGCCGCTGTTCTCCGAGGCCGGCTCCGCCGCCGACCCGGATGCCGCCGTCGAGCGGCTGCTCGGGCTGGCCCGCGGGCGGGACGCGGTCGTCGTGTGCACGCAGCGCAAGGCGCTGCCGCCGCTGCTGCGCGCCCTTTCCGAGGTGTTCGGCGCGGACGTCACCCGGGTGGTGCTGGACAAGGGGGCGTTCTGCGTCCTGCACCTCGGCGGTGAGCCGGTCCGGGCCCTGGCGGCCGAGCGCTTCGACGTCTGACCGGCCGACCTACACTCGGCGGCGTGGTCGAGGACTGGGTGGAGCTGCTGCGTTCACGCGGCTACCGGCTGACGCAACAGCGCCGGCTGGTGCTCGACGCCGTCCGCGAGCTGCGGCACGCGACGCCCGAGGACGTCTTCCGGCATCTGCGCGGCGAGTCGGAGTCGGTGGACCTCGCGACGGTCTACCGCACCCTCGAACTGCTCACCGAGCTCGAGCTCGTCGGCCACGCGCGGCTGGAAGGCGCCGCGGAGACGTACCACCTGATCGACCACGCCGACCACGTGCACCTGGTCTGCCGCGGCTGCGGCTCGGTGCGGGAGGCGCCGCTGTCGGTCGCGGACGGCCTGGCCGAGGTGCTCCGCGCCGAGTACGACTTCGAGGCCGACCTCGGCCATCTGGTCGTCTTCGGGCGCTGCGGCACCTGCCGCCGCGACAACCCGGCGGCGGACGACCTAGGCTCGATTACGTGACCAGTCCACTGTTGTCCCTGCCCGGTGCCGTCCCCGCCGATCCGCCCGACGCCGGCGTCGCGTGGCACTACGGCGACCCGCTCCGCGAGCAGCGCGGTCTCGCCGCGGGCGAGGGGTTCGTCGACCTGTCGCACCGCGAGGTCGTCCGCGTCGCCGGGCCGGACCGGCTCACCTGGCTGCACTCGCTCACCTCGCAGCACCTCGAGCGCCTCGAGCCGCGCGAGGCCAGCACCGCGCTCGTGCTCTCGCCGCAGGGCCGGGTGGAGCACGCGCTCGCGTTGGTCGACGACGGCACCGCCGTCTGGGCGCACGTCGAGCCGGGCACGTCGGGCGCGCTGGTCGACTTCCTCACCATGATGAGGTTCCGCGCGGACGTCGACGTCGCCGACGTCACCGCCGAGTACGCCGTCGTGTGGGAACCCGGCGGCGACGGCGAGACGCCGTACCTCGCACGTGCCGGTGCGCGCGGCCGTGAGCTGTTCGTGCCGCGCGCCGAGCTGCCCGCGTACGCCGAACGCCGCGGGTCGCCCGCGGGCGTCTGGGCGTACGAGGCGCTGCGCATCGCGGCCCACGAGCCGAGGTTCGGCCGCGACACCGACCACAAGACCATCCCGCACGAGGTCGGCTGGATCGGCACGGCCGTGCACCTCGACAAGGGCTGCTACCGCGGCCAGGAGACGGTCGCGCGCGTGCACAACACCGGCCACCCGCCGCGCCGGCTGGTGTTCCTGCACTTCGACGGCTCGGTCGAGACGCTGCCCGCACACGGCGACGCCGTGGAGGACGGCGGCCGCGAGGTGGGCGTCGTCACCAGCTCCGCGCGCCACCACGAGCTGGGCCCGATCGGCCTGGCGCTGGTCAAGCGTGCCGTGCCCGTCGACGCGACCCTCTTCGCGGCCGGCGTCCCGGCCGCGCAGGAGGTCGTCGTCTCCCCGGACGCCGGCCTACACCTGCGCCCGAAGCAGCTCCTCAGCCGCGACTGACCTGGTTGATCATGTTCTCATGATCAACCAGGGCCTCGCACGACCTGCAGGCCGTGGGAGGCCTGGTTCTTCGTGTGAAGCGCGCGCCTCAGACGTCGACGATCAGCGTCACCGGGCCGTCGTTGACGAGCGCCACCCGCATGTCCGCGCCGAACACGCCGGTCGCCACGGTCGCGCCGAGCCGGCGCAGCTCCGCCGCCACCTCGTCGACCAGTGGCTCCGCCAGGTGCCCCGGCGCCGCCGCCGACCAGGACGGCCGCCGGCCCTTCCGGGTGTCGGCGTAGAGCGTGAACTGGCTGACGACGAGCAACGGCGCGCCGACGTCCGAGCACGACTTCTCGCCGTCCAGGATCCGCAGGCCCCAGATCTTCGCGGCCAGCCTGTGGGCCGTGGCCGCGTCGTCCGTGTGGGTCACGCCGACGAGCGCCAGCAGGCCGGGCTCCTCGATCGCGCCGACGACCCGTCCCTCGACCTCGACACTCGCCTCGCGGACCCGCTGCAGCACCGCACGCATGACGCCACGGTATGCGGTGGGCTGTCGGTGCCGCGTGCGAGTATCGGGCGGACGTGGAGAGGGGGTGTGGTGCGCGACGAGCCGAGCATCCTGCACCTCGATCTGGACGCCTTCTTCGCCGCGGTGGAGCAGCGCGACAAGCCGTCGCTACGCGGCCGGCCCGTCGTCGTCGGCGGGCTCGGGCCACGGGGCGTGGTGTCGACGGCGAGCTACGAGGCGCGCGTGTACGGCGTCCACTCCGCGATGTCGATGGGGGAGGCGCGCCGACGCTGTCCGCAGGCGGCGTTCCTGGCACCGCGTTTCGCGGCGTACCGCGAGGCGAGCGGCATCGCGATGGACCTGCTGCGCCTGTTGTCGCCGCGCGTCGAGCAGCTGTCCATCGACGAGGCGTACGTCGACCTCGCGGAGTCCGGCCGCCGCCCGCTCGACCGCGACGGCGTGGCCGCCGTCGGCGCCGAGGTGAAGCGACGCATCCACGGCGCCACCGGGCTCACCGCGTCGGTCGGCGCGGGCACGTCCAAGCTCATCGCCAAGATCGCGTCCGACCTACGCAAGCCGGACGGCCTGGTCGTCGTGCCGCCCGGTGACGAGCGCGACCTGCTGCGGCCGATGCAGGTCACGCGGATCCCGGGTGTGGGCAAGGCGACCGCCGACCGGCTGGCCGGCGCGGGCGTGCGCACCATCGCCGAGCTCGAACGGCTGTCGTCCGGCGAGCTCACCGGCCTGCTCGGCACTGCGCACGGCGGCGGCCTGTACCGCCTCGCGCGCGCCGAGGACGACCGCATCGTCACGCCGGAGCGGGAGAGCAAGTCGATCAGCGTCGAGGACACCTTCGATCGGGACGTCACCGACCCTGCGTTCCTGCGGTCCACGAGCGACCGGATGGCGGCGAAGGTGACCGAGCGGATGGTGCACGCCGGCCTCGCCGCCCGCACCGTCACGGTCAAGGTGCGGCTGTTCGACTTCAGCACGCACACCCGCTCGTACACGCTGCCCGCCGCGACCGACGAACCGTCCGTCGTCGCGCGTATCGCACGTCAGCTGCTGGGCGAGGTGGACACGTCCGACGGCGTCCGGCTGCTCGGGGTGGGCGTCGCGGGCCTGGTGGCGTACGGCGCCCAACCGGAGCTGTGGCTGGACGAGACCACCGTCGCCGACGCGACCGCCGAGGAGACGGCCACCGTGCCCCGGTTGTCCACGGGCGCCGACGTCGAGCACGCCGAACACGGTCACGGCTGGGTCGTGCAGGCCGACGCGGCGCGCGTCGTCGTCCGCTTCGAGACGCGAGCCACCGGCCCTGGCCGTACCCTGACGCTGCGCCGTGACGACCCGGCGCTCACCGTCTCGTCGGCCCTCCCTGCCTAACCGTTCGCGCGGCTCGTGTGCTGCTCGATGATCCGCCAGAGCCGCACCGCCCGTAGCACCCGCGTCGACTGCAGCTGCAGCTCAGTCCACGATTCCCCGGCGCCGCACTGCGTGCAGGTCACGGGAGACTGCTGTACCTCGACGTGCACCCTGCGCGTGCACCGCATGTTGGTCATCGGCCCGGCGGTTCTCCGGACGGGCACCTCGCCCCCACCTCTCGTACCCCGACGTCAACCGGACGAGATATTAGGCGGGCACGGGCCGCGGGACTGTCCCCGCTCGGAACTGTCCGGAATCGGCCACGACGCCTCGTCCGTACGCGTGGACGGAGCCTCCCATGATGACGGCCCGCGGTTGTACTCTCTCGCCGGTTGGGGAGGTGGTGCATGCTCTCGGCGAAGTCGCGGCGCCTCTACCGCCGCCTGCTGGAGCTCGGGCCCGTCCTCCGCGACGACGCGAGTGGCGAGGGCGTCGACGGTGACGCCCTCGCCGAGCTGCTCGGCTACGGCCTGGTCCGTGAGACCGGCGACCTGCTGAGCGCGCTGCCCCCACGCACCGCACGTGGCCAGGTCGCGATGCTCGCCAACCAGCGGGCACGCGAGGTCCTCCAGGACGCGGTCGAGGCCGAGGAGTTCCTCGGCTCGTGCCTCACCCGGGAGGAACACCTCGCGGGCGACGACGCTCCGGTCGAGCTCATCGTGGACCGCAGCGAGATCGTCCTGCTCTCGGCCACCCTGCAGCGCCGTGCACAGCGAGAGGTGCTGTCGGTTCAAACGGCAAGATTCCCCGAGGCTTCCACGAACTCGATCAAGGTCGTCGGCCCGATCGACACCGACATGGCGGCAGGCATCCGCTACCGCGTGATCTATGCCGAGGATCTCCTGAAAAGCGACGAGCGGCGCGAGGAGGTGGAGGAAGGCGTGGCACGCGGTGAAGAAGCGCGCATCCACCCTCAACTGCCATTGAAGTTCAAGGTAATCGACCGTTCGACTGCTCTCGTCCCGTTGGACGAGATGGCCGAGGCCGGTGCCCTACTGATCCGTTCCGCCCCGCTGTGCGGGCTGTTCGTCGACTACTTCGAGAAACTGTGGATGGAGTCCGCGGCTGCCGGCGAGGCGGCCCGAGACCGTGCAGGAGCGGTCAACGCGATCGACATGCGGGTGCTCGCCATGCTGGCCGATGACGCGAGTGACGCGGCCATCGCCCGCCGGTTGGGTTTCAGCGAGCGCTCGGTCCGCAGGCACGTGAGCTCGCTGTCGACCACGTTGGGCGTCCAGACGAGGACCGGCGTCGTTGCCGCAGCCGTCCGCAAGGGATGGCTCCGGTGATATCGGCCGGTGCGCGGCGACTGTACACCCGCCTGCTCGCGATCGGGCCTGCCGATCCAGCCGAGGTTGGGCTTGACCGGGCCGACCCGAGGATTCAGGAACTGCTCGACCGCGGCTTCGCCCGGTATGTCGCAGAGAAGCTTCTCGCCGTGCCGCCACGAAACGCTCGTTCCGATGCTGCCCTGGCCGCTTGTCGGCAATTGCAGAGCTCGCGCAAGACGCGATGGACGTCGAGCGCTACCTCGAACTGGTGTTGGCACCAGCGCGGGCAGGGTCGGCGGACGAGAGCAATGATCTTGTCGAGTTCATCGACTCGGCGGCCGAGGTCTCGTTGCTGTCCGGGACGCTGCCTCGTCAGGCGAGCAGATCCGTCCGGGCGATTCATACCGCGCTGTTCCCCGCGGCGCGGTCCAGTCAATTCGGAATCGTGGGACCGACGGCGGAGGACGTCTCGTCGGGAATTCAGTACCGCGTGATCTACTCGCAGGCGTTCGTCGAGGACGGCGTCGGACGACGCGTGGTCGAGACGGCGGCGGCGGGCGGTGAGGAGACCAGGACGCACCCGAAACCGCCCTTGAAGATCAAGATCATCGACGGATCGGTCACGTTGGTTCCTGTCGACGACACCGGTGAGGCGGGCGCCCTCCTGGTGAAGTCGGCGGCACTGACCCGCATGTTCGTCGACTACTTCGAAAAGATGTGGGCAGAGTCGCGCCCCCTGGGTGACCAGCGCAGCCACATGCTGTCGCCGCTTGAGGTCAGGATGCTCTCGTTCTGGGCCGACGACGTGAACGACTTAGCGATCGCGCGGCGGCTGAGCATCAGCGAACGCTCGTTGCGTCGGCACGCCCGAGATCTGCTCGCGAAGCTCGGTGCCCAGACACGGTCCGGTGCATTGGCGTTGGCAATGCGCCGAGGGCTCGTATCGTGAGGTCCGTGGCCTGATGTGGACGTGTCCGAACGGGGACAGACGAGCATGCAGCGTTCTGCTGTACTTGGGCGGAAGACACGCCAACCGTTCGCGAGGATGGGGGCATGACGCAGCCAGGACCCTCCGTCGATGCCTCGCCCTCAGTGACCGGCCGCCAGGACGGGACGCCCCTGCCCGTGCTGGCGGAAGTGGTGCGTTCCGGATTCGTCGAGTCCGTACACACGGGCTCGGTCGTCGCGATCGACCCGGAGGGCCACGTGCTCATATCGCTCGGGCGACCGGACGAGCCGTGCTATCCACGCTCGTCGAACAAGCCCCTGCAGGCGGTGGCCATGGTACGTGCCGGGCTCGATATCCCTGACGACCTGCTTGCGCTCGCGAGCGCGTCGCATGCGGGCGAGGATATGCACGTCGACGGCGTGCGCCGGATGCTTGCCACCGTCGGCCTGGACGAGACTGCGCTGCAGTGCCCGGAGGACCTGCCAGGGGACGACGAGACGCGGATGAGGATGATCCGGTCCGGCGCCGCGGCAGACCGGATCCACATGAACTGCTCCGGGAAGCACGCGGCGATGCTGACGACGTGCGTTCTGAACGGCTGGCCGGTCGAGACGTATCTCGACCCGGAGCATCCTCTGCAGGTTCACGTCCGGGAGGTGGTGGAAGAGCTAGCGGGAGAGAAGGTTGCCCACATCGGCGTCGACGGGTGCGGTGCGCCGCTGTTCGCGTTCAGCCTGAAGGGCCTGGCTCGGGCCTACCAGGCGATCATCACAGCTGAGCCCGGAACAGCCGAGCGTCGGGTGGCGGATGCGTTCCGCGCTTACCCGGAGATGACCTCAGGTACGAAGCGACCGGAGGCCCGCCTGATGCGGGGGATCGCAGGCTCACTCAACAAGGGTGGAGCAGAGGCCGTGGATGCGGTAGCGCTATCAGATGGGACCGCCTTGGCGGTCAAGATCGCCGACGGCGGTCAGCGCGCACGTGTGCCTGTCACGGTTGCGACCCTTGCAGCACTGGGCCAGGTCGCACCTGTACCAGGCAAACTCAACGGAGAGGACTCGGGTGGTTACCAGTTGATCTCGCGCATTACGTGCTCCAAGAGATAGGTATGGACAGGACCGACGTGCTCAACTACCAGTTGATCTCGCGCACCGGGAGCTCCTACGGGATGGTGGGGTGGGCGTGGCGTGTTACCAGTTGATTTCGCGCATGGGGAACCTCCTCGATCTACCGGACGAGTCTGCTCGGCACCGATAACTTCTCTGCGCTCGGCTCGTTTGCATGATATGTCGACGTGTATCCTCGGCCATCATCTGGCACGACTCCCTCGTCACCGCTGGTACGGGCGGGTTCGCCGTACCAGCCTTGGCCGACCGTCTTGTCATACGTATGTCGCCGAACAGGGATGAACTTGTAGGGGTGGCCTCGCACGAACAGAATCTGTGACCTATAGAGGCTCGCCTCTCACTCGTTCGTCCCTACGGACTCATTCGCAGTCTGGCTCGCACGGCGCTCGGGTGTCGAGTCTCCGTCGCACCGGGGCAGACGGTTCGTGCGCGGTGCAGGTTCCGAGTGCGGAGAGTAGGCTCAGATGTACCGGTTGGTGTGACCTGTGCAAACGACGTGGCCAACCTGAGCACCTCGGAGGCGGGTAGTGCGGCTGGCTGAAGCAATTCGGGGTTGGCCATTCTGGCAGATTCCTGTCAAGCTGCGCATTTACGTATCACTGGTCGTAGTTGCGTGGTTGGCTCTTGCCGTCATGTTGGCCGTGCGAGAACCGCCACGAATTGCGCAGGTCGGCGTAGTCGGTATGTTCCTGGCTTGCGGTGTTGTCGTGACCGAGACAAGCCGAGGCTTTCTCAGGGGCATTGCGACGGACTTCAGGTTGGACCTGAACGGTGTATGGAAGTTACCCATTCTCTTCCTCTTGCCGCCGTTCTTCTCTGTGTTTGCGCCGCCTTTCTTCGTTCTGTACTGGCATTGGTCAGTCCGTCGCCGAACGTTCAGGCATCGGCAGGCATTTACAGTTGCCACCATCGCACTCGGTGACGGTGCAGCCTCACTCTTATTCCATCGCGTCGTGTCGCACGATACGTCCATACTTGCCTGGACTGGCGCCGCATTGGTGGCCGCCTTGGTGACGCGGCTCTGCAACTTCGGGTTCATGAGCATAGTCCTCTGGTTGACGCAGCCGGACGGTCTTCGCGCACTGTTGGACAAGGAGGCGATCGCCTACCTTGGCGTGGAGCTCGTCACCGGCATTGTCGTTGCGCTCCTGGCAAAACAGAACTTGTTGTTGATAGGGCTGGCCGTACCACCTGTAATCCTTCTTCATCGAGGTCTCCTACACGACCAATTGCGGGCGATGTCGCGGACGGATACGAAGACCAAGGTGCTCAATGCGGGTGCGTGGGAGCAGGACGCGGCTATGGAACTCGCTCGGGCCAAGCGAGCGAAGGAGCCGACGAGTGTGCTCATCTGCGATATCGACCATTTCAAGCAGGTCAACGATCGGTACGGGCATCTTAACGGGGACCTGGCGTTGAAGGCGGTCGCTCAGCGGCTGCAGGCATTGTTGCGGCAGGGCGATATTCTCGGCCGGTTCGGCGGGGAGGAGTTCGTCATCCTGTTGTCCGGCATCGGGCTGGTGAACGCGAAGTCGATCGCCGAGCGGCTCCGACGGAATGTCGCGAATGATCCTGTTCAGTTGGATAATGCCAGTATCCACCTGACTGTCTCGCTTGGCGTCTCTACGTCGGAAGAGTCCCATGAGTCGCTTCCCGAGATGCTGGCAGCCGCGGACGAGGCGATGTACCTGGCCAAGCGCCGCGGGCGTGATCAGGTGATCGTCGCGCGGGCGCTGCGGCCGGCCGAGAGCGTGGAGCTCGACGGGCTCGCCGGGGCCGGGGACGACGCCGCCGCCGGTGACGGGGTCGCCGAGCCCACGGAAGCGGGCGCCGAGGCGCCGGTGCGCCGCCCATCGGGCCGGGCCGGGGGCATGTGACCGACCCCACGTGCCGGTGCTAGCTGGTGCGCTTGCAGTTGCTAGCACCCGTGTGCGAGGGTGCTCGCATGGCCAGTTTGAATGTCGGCTCCGTCGGCGCGTTCATCCGCGAGCAGCGGGAGAAGGCGCAGATCTCGGTGCGGGAGCTCGCCAAGGCGGCGGGCGTCTCGAACCCGTACCTGAGCCAGATCGAGCGAGGGCTACGGCGCCCGAGCGCGGAGATCCTGCAGCAGATCGCCAAGGGCCTGCGCATCTCCGCCGAGGTGCTCTACGTGCAGGCCGGCATTCTCGAGGACCGCCACTCCGACAGCGAGGTGGCCCGGGCGATCGCGTCCGCCCTCGAGCTGTCCGAGCGGCAGAAGGAGGTCCTGCTCGAGATCTACGAGTCGTTCCGCAAGGAGAACGACCTCCGCGAGGAGCGGGAGCAGCCCGAGCCGGCGACGCAGGCGGCAGTAGTGGCGGTAGAGCTGGCCGACCAGACATCCGATACACCCACCCAATGAGGAGCAAAAACCACATGCCCACCCTTACCGACGTGCGCAACGAGATCGGCCGTGCGCTCGAGTCCGCGCAGGTGCCGAAGCCGTTCTACGCCGTCGCCGGCGTCGGCGACCTCGCCGTCGAGAAGCTGCGCGCTCTGCAGCTGGAGCGGCGCATCGCCGGCCTGACCGACGAGGCGCGTACCCTCCCCGGCCGGGTAGGAGACGTGCGCGGCCGCGTCCGCGCCCTGCCGACCGACGTGGCCGGCGCCGCGGTCACCGCGGGGGATCGCGCCGGCGAGTTCTACGACGGGCTCACGGTGCGCGGCCGCAACCTGGTCGGCCGCATCGCGGCGCAGCAGGCCACGCGTGACCTCGTCGACGGCGCGCGAGAGGTCGTCCGGTCCGCCAAGGCCACGGCGACCACCGCGGAGCAGGGCGCCGAGCGCACCCGCACGTCCGCGAGGCGCACCGCCACCACGGCGAAGAAGACCACCGAGTCCGGCCGCCGGGCCGCGGCGGACGCCGCAGGCACGACCGGTACGACCAAGGCCCGCGCCGCCAAGACGACGAAGCCGGCCAAGAGGAGCAAGCCGGGCCCGGACGCCGAGAGCTGACCACCCACCCGAGGACGCCCCGCCACGCCGTTCCCGTGGCAGGGCGTCGTGCGCCAGGCCGGCTCAAAGCCGCGCCGGGTACTCTTGCGCTGTGTTCCAGTTCTACCCGAGCGGATGGTTCTGGCCGCTGGACCTGATCCAGTACGCGCTGACGCTCGTCGTCATCGTCGTGGAGCTCGTCGCGTTCGTCGACGCCGCCATCCGGCCGGCCAAGACCTACGAGGCCGCGAGCAAGCAGTCGAAGCCGTTCTGGCTGATCATCCTCGGGATCGCGACCGCCGTGACACTCACCGGTGTCGTCAACGTGTTCGGCATCTTCGGGGTGATCGGGCTGATCGCCGCGCTGGTCTACATCGTCGACGTGCGGCCCGCGGTCCGAGAGATCGGGCGCGGCGGGTCCTGGTAGGTGCCGCCCCGTACGCGGCTCCTTCCGACCGAGACGGGTGCGATCGAGTACCTGGTCACCCGTTCCGGCGAGCCCATCACGATCTACGCGCACGGCCTGCTCGGCTCCATCGACGAGACCAGGCCGTTCGCGTCCGGCGTCTCCGGCACCGCCGTCTTCCTGCGGTTCCGCGGCCACGGTGGCACGCGCGCCTTCGACGGCCGGTGGGACTACGCCGCGGTCGCGGGTGAGCTGACCGCCGTCGCGG
The DNA here is from genome assembly GCA_017354575.1 of Acidothermales bacterium. GTDB lineage: Bacteria > Actinomycetota > Actinomycetes > Streptosporangiales > WHST01 > WHST01. The sequence goes on from JAFMQP010000009.1 coordinate 19,724, forward strand.
ACGAGGTCGGCGCGACGCGGGCACTCGGCGTCTCGCTCGGCGCGGGTGCGTTGCTACGGCTGCTCACGACCACCCCGGACCGGTTCCGCCGGCTCGCGCTCGTCCTGCCGCCCCCGCTGTCCGGGCACCGCGACCCGGACGCGGTCGCGGCGTGGACGGCGATGGCCGACCTCGTCGTGGAGAAGGACGTTGCCGGGCTATCGGCCGCGTTGCTTGACTCCCAGCCGATGCCGGTGCGGACGCTGCGGCAGGCGCGGGTGTACTACGCGCGCGTCGCGCGGAACCTGGTCGACCGGCCGGGCGACGCGGTGACCGCGCTGCGCGCGTTCCCGTCCGCGACGCCGGTCGACGAGCTTGCCGCGTTGCAGCGGGTCGAGGCACCCGTTCTGGTCGTCGGCCAGCACGACGACCCGCTGCACCCGCTCGACAGCGCGGCGGCGTTGGCCGGCGCGCTCCCGAACGGGACGCTCCACGTGCTCGACAAGCCGGGTGCGCTCTGGCTCGACCGCGTGGAGGTACGCGAGGTGTTGACCGGCTTCCTGGGTTGACGGCGGGGCCGTCAACCGTTGCAGAGTGCGGTCAGCCGGGTGGACGAGCCGTTGAAGACGTCCTGGTCGCCGGGGAACGTGCCGGAGTCCGCGCGCTGCCAGAACGTGTAGTAGCTCCAGCCGTGTGGCAGTGTCCCCGCCGTGGACGCGTACCGAGCGATCCAGAGAGGGTCATGTGTGGCGAAGCCGCTGTAGTTGCCGGTGCACCGCGTCCACCAGTCGGTGGTCGTGTAGATGACGGCCCAGCGGCCGGTGCGGTAGTGGTACCGGTTGATGAACGAGGCGATCCAGCTGCGCATCGCGGACTGGCTCTTTCCGTAGCACGTCGAGCCGTACGGGTTGTACTCGATGTCCAGCGTGCCT
>JAFMQP010000112.1 GCA_017354575.1 Acidothermales bacterium
GCGCACGTCGTTGAGGACAACGGGATTGGCGACTGCGGGCGTCACGCTGAGTGGGGACGCCGTATCCCGGAGCCCGACGAGCAGCCGTCGGTATACGCGGACCCGCTCGATCGCCTGAGCGGATCGCGTCGCCGGGGTACCGTTGCCACCCGGAACAGGGGGTGGGTGCGGATGAGTCCGCGCGATCGGGGACCGGCGGTGAAAGACGCCGGGGCCGGCGACGCCGTCGGCGGCCGAATCAGAGAGCTACGCCAACAACGGGGCCTGACCGTACGGGGCCTCGCCGGCGACACCGGCCTCTCCGTCGGTCTGATCAGTCAGGTCGAGCGCGGCCTGACCGATCCGAGCCTGGAGACGCTGCGGCGTATCGGGCAGGCACTGGAGGTACCGATCTTCGGGCTGTTCGGCGGCCCGAAGGACCAGCAGGCCGCCGTCGTCCGCAAGAAGTCGCGGATGCGTGTCAGCTCGCCGCACAGCGGCGTCACCTACACCCGCATCTCGAAGGGTGCCGGGCGGATCGAGATGCTCGAGGGGACGCTCGATCCCGGCGGCGCGTCCTCGGCGGTGCCGTGGTCGCACCCGTCCGAGGAGTGCGTCCTCGTCGCCAAGGGACGGCTCGTCGTGGAGGTCGGCGGCGAGCGGCACGCGCTGGCGCCGGGCGACAGCTGCTACTTCGACTCCCGGACGCCGCACCGCTATCTGAACGAGACGCTCCGGCCGGTGACGTACGTCCTCGCGATCACCCCGCCCAGTTACTAGGCGTACGCCGGTTGACCGTGCCGGAGCGGTGTGCTTACGGTGCGTTCAACGGCATTGAACAGCTGAGCAGGCGCATGAGCACCACCGGCAACGCCGCGGACCCGGCGAGCTTCCGGGCACACTTCCCTATGCTGGACGACACCGTCCACCTCGCCAGCTGCAGCCAGGGCGCGCTTTCGGTGGAGCTGACCGCGGCCATGGACGAGTTCGTCTGGAGCATGCGGACCTACGGCGCGCCGTGGACGCGGTGGATGGCGCAGGTCGACCAGGCCCGCATCAGGTTCGCGCACCTGATCGGCGCGGACGAGGACGAGGTCGCGATCGTCTCCTGCGCGTCGGACGGCGCCTACCAGGTGGCCTCGACCCTCGACTGGGGCCGCCGGCCCAAGGTCGTGACGACGGACATGGAGTTCCCCTCCGTCGCGCACGTGTGGCTCGCCCAGCAGCCGCGCGGCGCCGAGGTCGTGCACGTCCCCGACCACGACGGCGTCGTCGCGGCCGAGGACTACGCGGCCGCCGTCGACGAACGCACCGCGCTGGTCTCGGTGCCGCTCGTCTCGTACCGCAACGGCGCGCGCATGCCGGTCGCCGCGGCCGTTTCCCGGGCGCGCGAGCTGGGCGCGCGGGTCTTCGTCGACGCGTACCAGGCCGCGGGCGTGCTGCCCGTGGACGTCCGCGAGATCGACTGCGACTACCTGGTCTCCGGAGCGCTCAAGTATCTGCTCGGTGTGCCCGGGCTGGCGTTCCTCTACGTCCGGCGCGGCACCGCCGACGAGCTCGCCCCACAGCTCACGGGCTGGTTCGGCCGGGTCGCCCCGTTCTCGTTCGACCCGCGCGGGCTCGACTTCCCGAGTGCCGCACGGCGGTTCGAGACCGGCACGCCGTCGATCCCGGCGGCATACGGTGCGAACGCGGGTCTGCGGCTGCTCGAGGACGTCGACCCGGCCGTCTCGGCGGCACACGTGCACGACCTCGTCGACGAGCTGTCCGAGCGGCTGTCCGCCGCCGGCGAGGTGCTCGGGTCGCCGGCCGACCCGGCGCTGCGCGGCCCGCAGGTCGCGCTCGTCGACGACGACCCGGACGCGCTCGCGGGATGGCTGGGGGAGCGCCGCATCGTCACGAGCCCCCGCGGCAGTCTGCTGCGGCTGTCCTTCCACTACTACAACGACTCGAGCGACGTCGACGCCGTGGCGTCGGCCATCGCCGACTATCGCGCTGAGCGACGGACCTGACGAGGGGTTGACCGCGGCACCGCGGGCGGGCATACCTTTCTCGTGCCGCCGACGGCCGCGACGCCGTCGGCGGCCACTTCCGCCGCCCCGAGGGAGACCACGTGAGAGTACTCGCCGACCTGGCCGCAGGCATCGCCACCGGAGCGGTCGAGATCGTCGACCTGACCGCCCCGCTCACGGAGACCACGCCGATCATCCAGCTGCCCGCGCCGTTCGCCAACACCAAGGGTTTCTCGCTCGAGGAGATCAGCCGCTACGACGACCGCGGGCCCGGCTGGTACTGGAACAACGTGACCATGGGCGAGCACTGCGGCACGCACCTCGACGTCCCCGTGCACTGGGCGAGCGGCCGCGACGGCGTCGACGTCGGGCAGGTGCCGCCGGGCCAGCTCGTCGCGCCCGCGGTCGTCCTGGACAAGAGCGCCGAGGTCGCCGACAACCCCGACTTCCTGCTGGAGACCGACGACGTGCGTGCGTTCGAGGGCGAGTACGGCGCGCTGCCCGCGGGCGGCTGGCTCGTCTACCGCACCGGGTGGGACACGCGGTCGGCCGACCAGGAGGCGTTCCTCAACGCCGACGAGAACGGGCCGCACACGCCGGGCATCTCCGTCGAGTGCGCGAAGTGGCTCGCGGAGGAGACGGAACTGCTCGGCGTCGGCGTCGAGACCGTCGGCACGGACGCGGGTGCGGCGCACTCGTTCGACCCGCCGTTCCCCTGCCACTCGTACCTGCTCGGGGCGGGGAAGTACGGTCTCACCCAGCTGCAGAACGTCGCCCGGCTGCCGGTCACCGGCGCGGTCCTCGTCGTGGCGCCGCTGCCGATCGTCGGCGGCTCCGGCAGCCCGGCACGCGTGCTTGCGTTGATCGAGGCGCCGTGATCGTCGCCGAGGCCGTCGGCCGGACGCTCGCGCGACTCGGCGTCCGCCGGGTCTTCGGCGTCGTCGGCAGCGGCAACTTCCACGTCACCAACGCGCTCGTCGACGGCGGCGCGCGGTTCGTCGCGGCGCGGCACGAGTGCGGCGCGACGATGATGGCCGACGCGTACGCGCGGGTGAGCGGCGAGGTCAGCGCCGTCAGCCTGCACCAGGGCTGCGGGCTCACCAACGCGCTCACCGGGATCACCGAGGCGGCCAAGAGCCGGACGCCGCTGCTCGTGCTCGCGGCCGACACCGGCGGCGCGGCGGTGCGGTCGAACTTCCGGATCGACCAGGACGCCGTCGCCGTCGCGGTCGGCGCGGTGGCCGAACGCACGCACACGCCCGCGTCCGCGCTCGCCGACACCGTCCGCGCGTACCGCCGCGCGGTGACCGAGCGGCGTACCGTCGTGCTGAACCTGCCGCTCGACGTGCAGGCCGCCGAGTGCCCGGGCGGTCTCGACGCCGCGCCGGTGCCGTCCGTTCCGGCGCGCCCCGCGCCCGCACCGGAAGCGGTGCGCGAGCTGGGCGACCTGCTCGGCGCCGCGCGCCGGCCGGTGTTCCTTGCCGGCCGCGGCGCGGTGGTCTCGGACGCCCGCGACGCGCTCGTCGAGCTGGCCGACGCCTGCGGTGCGCTGCTCGGCACGTCCGCCGTCGCCAACGGGCTGTTCCACGGCGAGCCGTGGTCGCTCGGCATCTCCGGCGGGTTCGCGTCGCCGCTCGCGGCCGAGCTGATCGAGGGCGCGGACCTGCTCGTCGGCTGGGGCTGCTCGCTCACCATGTGGACTACCCGGCACGGTCGGCTGGTCGGCGCGGACACCAGGGTCGTGCAGGTCGACCTCGACGTCGACCAGATCGGCGCGAACCATCCGGTCGCGCTCGGCGTGCTCGGCGACGTCCGCGAGACGGCCGTCGCCGTCGCGGCCGACCTCGCCGACCGCGGGCACACCGCCACGGGCTACCGGTCGCCGGAGCTGCGGGACCGGATCGCAGCCGAGGGACGCTGGCGCGACCTGGCGTACGACGACGAGTCCACCGCGGACCTGATCGACCCGCGCACGCTCACGATCGGCCTGGACGGCCTGCTGCCGGCCGAGCGGGTCGTGGCGGTCGACTCGGGCAACTTCATGGGCTACCCGGCGGCGTTCCTCACCGTGCCCGACGAGCGGGGGTTCTGCTTCACCCAGTCGTTCCAGTCCGTCGGCCTCGGCCTGGGTACGGCGGTCGGCGCGGCGCTGGCCCGGCCCGACCGGCTGCCCGTCGCGGCCCTGGGTGACGGGGGAGCGCTTATGGCCGCCGCCGAGCTGGAGACCGTCGCGCGGCTTCGCCTGCCGATGCTGGTCGTGGTCTACGACGACGCGGCGTACGGCGCCGAGGTGCACCACTTCGGGCCGGACGGGCTGCCGCTTCACACGGTGCGGTTCCCCGACACCGACATCGCCGCGATCGCGGCAGGTCACGGCTTCGACGCCGTGACGGTCCGGCGTCGAAGCGACCTCGACGCCGTCCGCGCATGGGTCGCCGGCCCGCGCGACCGCCCGATGCTCGTCGACGCGAAGGTGGTCGCGGACCACGGCGCCTGGTGGCTGGAGGAGGCCTTCCGCGGGCACTGAACCGCCGGATCAGCGGGCTCAGTCCACGTAGTGATAGCGGCAGGCGGCGATGCGGATCTCGTCGTCAGCGATCTGGTAGACGAGCCGGTGCTCGTCGGTGATGCGGCGCGACCAGTACCCGTGAAATCCGTGCTTCAGGGCCTCCGGCTTGCCGATGCCCTCGTTGCCGTTGCGCTCGATGTCCTTGATGAGATTGTTGATCCGCCGCAGAACCTTGCGGTCCTGGCTCTGCCACCAGACGTAGTCCTGCCACGCGGACTCATGACAGACGAGCTTCACTCGACAAGGTCCCGGACGACACCCTCGCCGCGCTCCAGTTCCTCGATCGCGGTCAGCAGGCGGCGGGCGTTCGCGGGGTTCTTCAGCAGGTACGCGGACTCTTTCAGCGACTCGTACTCGTCAAGTGCCACCATCACGACCGCCTCGTGTCCGGCCCGGGTGATGACGACCTCCTCGCGGTCGTCGACGACCGAGTCGAGGGTCTCGGCATACCTCGCCCGTGACTCGGAGTACGTCATCGTGCGCATCGTCCGGTCTCCTCCTCTACGCGTACAAGATATTGTACGTCAGCGGGGTGGATCGTGGCGGCGAGCCAAGCCGTGCCGAGCGGCAACGGCGCCCCGCGTGGGACGATGGAGGAGTCCGTTCCGACGACCCGAGAGATCGCCGAGACCCAGTGCCGACTCGTACCGACCCCGCGCGCATCCGCAACTTCTGCATCATCGCGCACATCGACCACGGCAAGTCGACGCTCGCCGACCGCATGCTCGAGTACACCGGTGTCGTGGACGAGCGCAGCATGCGCAAGCAGTACCTCGACCGGATGGACATCGAGCGGGAACGCGGCATCACCATCAAGTCGCAGGCCGTCCGGCTGCCGTGGCGCGTCGCCGGCGACGAGTACGTGCTCAACCTGATCGACACCCCCGGTCACGTCGACTTCAGCTACGAGGTGTCCAGGTCGCTCGCGGCGTGCGAGGGCGCGGTGCTGCTGGTGGACGCGGCACAGGGCATCGAGGCGCAGACGCTCGCGAACCTCTACCTGGCGATCGACAACAACCTGAACGTCATCCCCGTCCTCAACAAGATCGACCTGCCCGCCGCCGAGCCGCAGAAGTACGCCGAGGAGATCGCGCACGTCCTCGGCGGCAGCCCGGACGACGTGCTGCAGGTGTCCGCGAAGACCGGCGAGGGCGTCCGCGCGCTGCTCGACGAGATCGTCGCACAGGTGCCGCCGCCCGAGGGCGACCCCGAGGCGCCGGCCCGCGCGCTCATCTTCGACTCCGTCTACGACACCTACCGCGGCGTCGTCACGTACGTGCGGATGATCGACGGCTACCTGGGGAGCCGCGAGCGCGTGCTGATGATGTCGACCAAGGCGACGCACGACACGCTCGAGGTCGGCGTCATCTCGCCGGAGCCGAAGGCCACGGACGGCCTCGGCGTCGGCGAGGTCGGCTACCTCATCACCGGCGTGAAGGACGTCCGTCAGTCCAAGGTCGGCGACACCGTCACGCTCGCGCGCCACGGCGCCGACAAGGCGCTGCCCGGTTACCAGGAGGCGAAGCCGATGGTCTTCGCCGGGCTCTATCCCGTCGACGGCGACGAGTACGCGTTGCTCCGTGAGGCGCTGGACAAGCTGCGGCTGAACGACGCGTCGCTCGCGTACGAGCCGGAGACGTCGGCCGCGCTCGGCTTCGGGTTCCGCTGTGGGTTCCTCGGCCTGCTGCACATGGAGATCGTGCGCGAACGGCTGGAGCGCGAGTCCGACCTCACGCTGATCTCGACGGCGCCGAACGTCGTCTACCGCGTCGAGCTCGACGACGGCGGCACGCACGAGGTCACCAACCCGAGCGAGTTCCCGGACGGCAAGGTCGAGACGGTGTACGAGCCCGTCGTCCGGGCGACGGTGCTGCTGCCGTCCGACTACATCGGCGCGGTGATGGAGCTGTGCCAGGGCAAGCGCGGGACGCTGCTCGGCATGGAGTACCTCTCGCCGGAACGCGTCGAGATCAGGTACACGCTGCCGCTCGCCGAGATCATCTTCGACTTCTACGACCAGCTGAAGTCGCGCACGCGCGGCTACGCGTCGCTCGACTACGAGCCCGCAGGCGACCAGGCCGCCGACCTCGTCCGCGTCGACATCCTGCTGCACGGCCAGCAGGTCGACGCGTTCAGCGCCATCGTGCACAGGGACCAGGCGTACGGGTACGGCGTCGAGATGACCAAACGGCTGCGCAAGCTGATCCCGCGGCAGCAGTTCGAGGTGCCGATCCAGGCGAGCATCGGCTCGCGGGTCATCGCGCGGGAGAACGTGCGCGCGCTGCGCAAGGACGTCCTCGCGAAGTGCTACGGCGGCGACATCAGCCGCAAGCGCAAGCTGCTGGAGAAGCAGCGCGAGGGCAAGCGGCGGATGAAGATGGTCGGCAGCGTCGAGATCCCGCAGGAGGCGTTCATCGCCGCGCTGTCGAGCGACGACGCCGGAGCCGACAGGAAGAAGTGAGCGGCCGTGCCAAACCCCCCGCCGGACGGTGAACCCGCGCCGCGGGACGGCTCGCTGCCTGCGTCCGCGATCGACGGTGTCGGTGGCCGGCCGTTCGGCGTGTACGTGCACGTCCCGTTCTGCGTAAAGCGTTGCGGGTACTGCGATTTCAACACCTACACCGCCGAGGAGCTCGGCGGCGGTGGCTCGCGGCGCGAGTACGCCGACGTCGCGGTCGACGAGCTGCGGCTGGCGCGCCGGGTGCTCGGCGACGTGGACCTGCCGACCGCAACGGTGTTCTTCGGGGGCGGTACGCCGACGCTGCTGCCGCCCGCCGACCTCGCTAGGGTCCTCGCTGCGGTGCGCGACGAGTTCGGCCTCGCACCGGGCGCCGAGGTGACCACGGAGGCCAACCCGGACTCCGTCGACGCCGATTCGCTCGGCGCGCTGCGGGCCGCGGGCTTCACCCGGGTCTCGTTCGGCATGCAGTCCGCCGTACCGCACGTGCTGCGCGTGCTCGACCGCACGCACGACCCCGAGCGCGTGCCCGAGGCCGTGCGCTGGGCCCGCGAGGCGGGGTTCGACGGCGTCAACCTGGACCTCATCTACGGCACGCCGGGGGAGTCCGCGGACGACTGGCAGCAGAGCCTTCACGCCGCTCTCGCGCTCGATCCGGGGCACGTCTCGGCGTACTCGCTCGTCGTCGAGGACGGCACCCGGCTCGCGGCGCGGGTACGCCGCGGCGAGGTGCCGGCGCCCGACGACGACGTGCTCGCCGACCGCTACCTGCAGGCGGACGAGACGCTGGAGCGCGCGGGCTACCACTGGTACGAGGTGTCGAACTGGGCGCGCACCGAGGAGGAGCGCAGCCGGCACAACCAGCTGTACTGGTCCGGCGCCGACTGGTGGGGCGTCGGACCCGGCGCGCACAGCCACGTCGGCGGCACGCGTTGGTGGAACGTCCGGCATCCCAGCGCCTACGCCGCCCGGCTGGCCTCAGGCCGGAGCCCGGCGGCCGCCCGCGAGGTGCTCGACGCCGACGCCCGCCGTACCGAGCGGGTGATGCTCGCCGTCCGGATGGCGGGCGGCATGCCGCTCTCCGAGCTCGACCGCGCCGCCCGCGACCGCGCGACCCGCGCCGTGGCGGAGGGCCTCGCCGACCCCGCCGCGCACGACGCCGGCCGGCTCGCCCTCACCGTCCGCGGCCGCCTCCTCGCGGACGCGTTGGTACGCGACCTCCTGGTGTCGTCCGGCTGACGGTCGGGGTCGCTTTCGCCGTGCACGGCGATGCGGACGCCCCACCCATGGTTCTGCTGCATGCGCACGGTGAGCGCGGCCCGGAAGGGCCGCTGGACTTCGACTGGGCGGTGGTGCGGGGATCGTCGAGCAGTTCAACGCCGGGGACCCCGCGGCCTGGGAGAGCTTTGCCGAGATCCTGGTGCCCACAACGATCCCGTGCGGGCACAACGCCCCACGCGAACTGCCCGACGGAGTTCGCGGACGTCGTCCTGGACTGGGTCGCACGCCTGACCAGTTGAGACCTCTCGCTCCCGAGACGCGATCCGGCGGAACGGATGCCGGCTACTCGCCGGGCGCGGTGACGAAGTCGATGAGCTCCTCGACCCGGCCGAGCAGGGCGGGCTCGAGGTCGGCGTAGCTGTGCACGCGGTCGAGGATGCGCCGCCAGGCCCGGCCGAGGTCGGCGGCGTCACACGCCGGCCAGCCGAGTGCGCGGCACACGCCCTCCTTCCACGGCACCGGGCGCGGCACGTCCGGCCACCGCTCGATCCCCAACGCCGCGGGCCGGACGGCCTGCCAGACGTCGACGAACGGGTGCCCGACCACGAGCACGTGCGGCGAAGTCACGGACGCCGCGACGCGGCTCTCCTTCGAACCCGGCACCAGGTGGTCGACGAGGACGCCGAGCCGCCGTCCCTCCTGCGGACCGAACTCGCGCACGATCGCCGGCAGGTCGTCGACGCCGTGCAACGGCTCCACGACGACGCCCTCGATGCGCAGGTCGTCACCCCACACCCGTTCGACCAGCTCGGCGTCGTGCATGCCCTCCACGTAGATCCGGCTCTCCCGCGCGACCCTGGCCCGATGGCCGGGTACGGCGACCGAGCCCGACGCCGTGCGTGCGGGCTTCGCCGGCCCGGCGGACGCCGCCGGCCGGGCGAGCGCCACCGGCTCGCCCTCCAGCAGGTACCCGTGACCCCACGGGAACCGGCGGCGCCGGCCGTGCCTGTCCTCGAGAACCACCGCGTCCTTGGCCCAGTCGACGACCGCGCCGCAGAAGCCGTCACCGGCCTCCTCGACGACCATTCCCCGCTCGACCGCGACCTCCGGCACGCCGCGTCGGGACGCCCGCCGCCAGTCGCCCGCGAGCACGTCGCGTCCGTAGTCTCTCGCAGCTGCCACGTCGTCCGACGCTAGTGCCGGACGGGCGCCGAGTCAGGCGATGACACGCAGGTTGATCGGGTAGCGGAACCTGTCGCCGTCGTTCGCGGCGAGGGCACCGAGCGTGCCGAAGGTCACCGCGAACATCCACGTCGCCGCCAGCACGAACACGCCGAAGTACAGCACGGTGAGCGCCGCGCCCGCGACGTAGACGATCGTGAGCATCAGCTGGAAGTTCAGCGCCTCGGTCGTGTGCTCACGGAGGAACAGCGAACGCTTCCGGTACACGAGGAACGTCACGAGCGGCACCAGGAAGGCGGTCAGCAGGCCACCGATGTGGCTGACGAGCGCCCAGGTGCGTTCGCGCTTCTCGGCCGCGGCGCGGTCCGCGGCACGGCGGGGCGGCCGGTAGGCCTGCCGCGCCACGACCGCCGGCTGCTCCGTGCGCGGACGTGCCGGCCACGCCGTGTCCGCCGGCTCGGCGAACGCGTCGGCGGCGACGTACGCGTGCACGTACGGCTGGTCGGCGTACGCCGGCACCGAGCCGATCGGCACCGGCGGGGGCTGC
>JAFMQP010000113.1 GCA_017354575.1 Acidothermales bacterium
GATGACGGCCCAGCGGCCGGTGCGGTAGTGGTACCGGTTGATGAACGAGGCGATCCAGCTGCGCATCGCGGACTGGCTCTTTCCGTAGCACGTCGAGCCGTACGGGTTGTACTCGATGTCGAGCGTGCCGGGCAACGTCTTGCCGTCCTTCGACCAGGCGCCACCGTGGTCGGCGAAGTAGTTCGCCTGGGTGGCTCCGGTCGACTTGTTCGGCAGCGCGAAGTGGTACGCCCCGTGCTTGAGACCCGCCTTGTACGCCCCCAAGTAGTTCGCGCCGAACCTGGGATCGCGGTACGACGTGCCCTCTGTCGCCTTGGCGTAGGAGAACCTTGCGCCCTTGGAGTAGACGGTGCTCCAGTTGATGGAGCCCTGCCAGTGGCTGACGTCGTTGCCACGCACGCTGGACGTGGCGAGGGTCTGCACGGTCGGCGTGGCCATGGTCTGGCTGCCCTCGTGTGCCGCGATCGTCGAGCCCATGAAATCGCGCCCGGGGTGGGTGACTTTCCCCGAGCTATTCGCATTCCCGCCGGAATGGGGTGCGGCGTTCGCGGGGGCAGCCAATGCGAACGACGCGGTCGCCGCGGACGCCGCGAGCGCGGCGAGCCCGAGGGCCAGGGGTCTTCTGGTGGGGGGAAGGGACATGAGCGCTCCTTGAGGGTAAGAGCTAGGCACCACGACGAGACGTCCCACTGGCACGTGTCAGGCCGCCCGGTCGTCACCATGAGTTTGCGGGACACGGCGACGCAAATCAAGGGTGAAAGGGAATTAAGCGACAAACAGCACGGGCCGAGGAGTTATCCCCAGGAACCCGCACCGCCGTACGTTCAGCCGGTTGCGAGCACCTGCAGCCGGGCATACGCGCCGTTGAACACGTCCTGGTCACCCGGGAAAGTGCCCGAGTCGGCATACTGCCAGAACGTGTAGAAGCTCCAGCCTGCCGGCAGCGTGCCGGCGCTGGACGCGTAGCGCGCAACCCACAGCGGATTGTTGGCAGCGAAGCCGCTGTAGTTGCCCGTGCACCGCGTCCACCAGTCCGTGGTGCTGTAGATGGGGGCCCAGCGGCCGGTGCGCGCATGGTACTGATTGATGAACGATGCGATCCAGCTACGCATGGACGCCTGGCTCAGCCCGTAACACGTTGCGCCGTACGGGTTGTACTCGATGTCCAGCGCGCCCGGCAGCGTCTTGCCGTCCCTCGACCAGCCGCCGCCGTGGGCGAGGAAGTAGTTCGCCTGGGTGGCGCCGCTGGACGTGTTCGGCGTCGCGAAATGGTACGAGCCGCGAATCATCCCGACGTTGTACGAGCCGTTGTACTGCTGGCTGAAGTACGGGTTGGTGTAGTTCGTGCTCTCGGTCGCCTTGACGTACGCGAAGCGTGCGCCGTTGTTGTAGGCGGTCTGCCATGCGACGTTGCCCTGCCAGCTGCTGACGTCCATGCCGCGGACGGTCGTGGTCGCGAACGGCGTCGCACCCGACGCCGCGGTCTGGGCGGAGTGTCGCGTCGACCAGCCCATGTAGGCCTGTCCGCGCTTGGTGATGGTGGGCTTGTGGTCCGGGAGCGCGGCGGCGTTCGCCGCTCCGGCGAGGCCGGACGTCGCGGCTGCGACGAGCGCGGGTACGACACCGGCGCAGAAGACGAGCAAGCGCCGGGTGCGACGCTGCGGCGAGTGGGTCATGTGTGCTCCTTGGGGGTAGAGCGCGGCACCGTGACCACGTGGTCATCACAGCAGGTCACACAGTCGCTACCGCACGAGTCTGTCGTCCATCGGCCTCAGGTCAACCCCCTGTCTGCCAAGAGTGACTGAACGTGACCCGTCGACCGGGTGCCGAGCGCCGGGCGTTGTCGCGCGTGGGATAGGACGGTGCTATGCGCGTGAGCTTCGTCCAGGGCGACATCACCGAGCAGGACGTCGACGCCGTCGTCAATGCAGCCAACTCGTCTCTGCTCGGTGGGGGCGGTGTCGACGGCGCGATCCACCGCCGCGGTGGCCCCGAGATCCTGCACGAGTGCCGCCGGCTGCGGGAGACCGAGTACCCGGACGGGCTGCCCGTGGGCGAAGCGGTGGCGACGACGGGCGGACGGCTGCCCGCGCGTTGGGTCATCCACACCGTCGGGCCGGTGTACGCCAAGTCCGAGGACCGGTCCGGCCTGTTGGCGAGCTGCTATCGCGAGGCGCTCCGCGTCGCCGACGAGCTCGGCGCGCGCACGGTGGCGTTCCCGGCCATCTCGACGGGCATCTACCGTTATCCGCTCGACGAGGCCGCCCGCATCGCGCTCGAGACCGTCCGGGCCGCGGACGCCGACGTGGCCGAGGCGCGGTTCGTGCTGTTCGACCAGCGCACGTACGACGCGTTCACGGCCGCCTAGCGAGCGGATGGTCGTGCTCGTAGCCATCATGGCGGCGACGGATGGTACGAGCACGACCCAGTCGCGTGCTGGCACCACCCCCGCCCCGACAGCAGGCGGCGAGCTGGGGGCCGGCTCTTGGCTGCTCCCAGAGGGTCGGGCGCTGGTGGCACCCTGCGACGCAACCGCCACCATGAGTATGTTGAGACTTAACACCTTGCACAAGGGCAACAGAGGAATTCGCCCGCGCCCGCGGCTCGGGGTAGCAGAGCGTTGCCGTCCACCCGGGCGTAGCCTCGCGAGGTATGGCCACCGATCAGATGGGTCGAACGCACCGGCTCGAGGTGTTCGATGCCGACGTCCGCGAGTGGGACGCGACCGTGCTCGACTCGTCCGCCGAGGGGATCGTGCTCGACCGGTCGGCGTTCTACCCGGGCGGTGGCGGGCAGCCGCCGGACGAGGGCGTGTTGCTGTGGGGCGGCGTAGAGACGCACGTCGACGGCGTCCGCAAAGGTGACGACCTGGTGCTGATCCCGCGCGAGGGCGACCCGGTGCCGCCGGTCGGCACCGCGGTGCGGGGCGCGGTCGCGGACGAGCGGCGCAGCATGCTGATGCGCACGCACTCGGGCCTGCACGTGCTGTGCGGCGTCGTGTTCCGTGACTACGGCGCTCTGGTCACCGGCGGCAACATGGAGCCCGGCGTCGCGCGGATGGACTTCAACCTGCCCGAGCTGCCGGACGGGTTCCGCGAGCACATCGTCGAGGCGTGCAACGCGGAGGTCGCGGCGAACCGACGGGTGGACGTCAAGGTGCTGCCGTACGACGAGGCGTTCCAGATCCCGGACATCATCAGGACGGCGAAGAACCTGCTGCCGCCGGGGCTGTCCGAGGTGCGCATCATCGACATCGTCGGGCTCGACACCCAGGCCGACGGCGGGACGCACGTGGCGTCCACGAAACAGATCGGCCGGATCGAGCTGGCGAAGGTCGAGAACAAGGGCAAGGGCTTCCGCCGCTGCCGCATCCGCATCGTCGACTGACCGGCGGGAATGCGCCGGGCCCGGCGCGCGGTTGCCGCCGTTGAGGTGATTCGGTGCTGCTCCCTTCGGTGCCCCGTCGCGTGGCCATGCTCAGCGTGCACACATCGCCGCTCGACACACCGGGTGACGGCGACGCCGGCGGGATGAACGTCTACGTCGTCGAGGTCGCCGAGCGGCTCGCCGCGGCGGGCACCGAGGTCGAGGTGTTCACCCGCGCCACGTCCAGCGAGCTGCCGCCGTGCGTCGAGATCGCGCCCGGCGTCACCGTTCGGCACGTGCTCGCGGGCCCGTACGAGGGTCTCGCCAAGGAGGACCTGCCGGGCCAGCTGTGCGCGTTCACGGTCGGCGTGCTCAGGGCCGAGGCGCGGCAGGACCCCGGCCACTACGACCTCGTGCACTCCCACTACTGGCTGTCCGGGCAGGTCGGCTGGGTGGTCAAGGAGCGCTGGGGGGTCCCGCTCGTGCACAGCATGCACACCCTCGCCAGGGTGAAGAACGTCGCGCTCGCCGAGGGCGACCGGCCCGAGCCGGCGGCGCGGGTGATCGGCGAGCAGCAGGTGGTCGACGCCGCCGACCTGCTCGTCGCCAACACCGACGTCGAGGCCGGCCACCTGATCGGGCTGTACGGCGCCGACGCCGAGCACACCCGCGTCGTGCATCCCGGGGTCGACCTCGACACGTTCCGCCCGGAGCACGGTGCGCGCCGCCGGCTGGGGCTGCCGGACGACGCCGTCGTGCTGCTGTTCGCGGGACGCATCCAGCCGCTGAAGGCGCCGGACCTGCTGCTGCGCGCGGCCGCCGAGCTGGTGCGCGACCATCCGGCGCTGCGCGAGCGTCTCGTGGTGGCGGTCGTCGGCGGTCCGTCGGGTGCGGCCGGCGGCCGGCTCGAGACCCTCGCAGGGCTGGCCGGGGAGCTCGGCGTCGCGGACGTCGTCCGGTTCCAGCCCCCGGTGGGCAAGGACGCGCTCGCCGACTGGTACCGCGCCGCCACCGTCACCGTGGTGCCGTCGTACAACGAGTCGTTCGGCCTGGTCGCGCTCGAGTCGCAGGCGTGCGGCACGCCGGTCGTCGCGGCGCGGGTCGGCGGCCTGCCCACCGCCGTCGCCGACGGCGTGTCAGGACTGCTCGTCGACGGGCACGAGCCCGGTGCGTACGCCGCGGCCCTCGGCCGGGTCGTCAGCGAGGGATTCCGGCAGCGGCTGGCCGCGGGCGCGCTGCGGCAGGCGGCACGGTTCTCCTGGGACGTCACGGTCGCCGGGCTCACGGACGCCTATCGCGACGCCACGTCGCGGCACGCGGAGGAGAGGGCCCGCCTCTCGGCGTGACCCGGGCGGCCGGGCCAACGGCTCCGGTGCAGCCGCCCGGACGACCCTGATGGCAGGCTGGGCGGATGAGTGACGCCCGGGAGGATGCCGCCGACCTCGTGCGCCGTGCGCTCACCGCAGCCGAGCTGCCGGTGGACGAGCCGCAGCCGGGTACGTTCGTCACCACGCTGCCGGGCACGCACAAGCTGAAGACCACCTGCTCGCTCGTCGTGGGCGAGCACAGCGTGTCGGTGAACGCGTTCGTCGTCCGTGCGCCGGACGAGAACCACGCGGCGTTCTACCGCTGGCTGCTCGACCACAACCTGCGCGCGTACGGCGTGCACTACGCGCTCGACCCGCTGGGCGACGTCTACCTCGTCGGGCACATCCCCGTCGATTCGGTGACGACCGACGAGGTCGACCGGGTGCTCGGCTGCGTCCTCGAGTACGCCGACGCCAGCTTCGACCGGCTGCTCGAGCTCGGCTTCGCCACCGCGATCCGGCGCGAGTGGGCGTGGCGCGTCGACCGGGGCGAGAGCCTCGCGAACCTGCAGGCGTTCAAGCATCTCGCCGAATAGCCGTCAGGGGGGCTCGGTAGGCTCGGCGCCATGGCGACGTTGGTTCTGGTCAGGCACGGCGAGAGTGTCTGGAACGCGGAGGGTCTGTTCACCGGGTGGGTCGACGTCGACCTGTCCGCGAAGGGCGAGGAGGAGGCGCAGCGCGCCGGTGACCTGCTCGCCGACGAGGGCTTGCTGCCCGACGTCGTGCACACCTCCGTGCTGCAGCGCGCGATCCGCACGGCGAACATCACGCTCGACGGCTGCGACCGGCTGTGGATCCCCGTCCGGCGCACCTGGCGGCTGAACGAGCGCCACTACGGCGCGCTGCAGGGCAAGAACAAGGCGCAGACCCGCGAGGAGTTCGGCGAGGAGCAGTTCATGGTCTGGCGGCGGTCGTACGACACGCCGCCGCCCCCGCTGCCCGTCGACCACGAGCTCTCCCAGGTGAACGACCCGCGGTACGCCGAGCTGCCGTCCGACGCCGTGCCGCGCACGGAATGCCTCAGGGACGTGCTGGTCCGGCTGCTGCCGTACTGGTACGACGCGATCGTCCCCGACCTGCGGGTCGGGCGCACCGTGCTCGTCGCCGCGCACGGCAACTCGCTGCGCGCGCTCGTCAAGCACCTCGACGACATCTCCGACGACGAGATCCCGGGGCTGAACATCCCCACCGGCATCCCGCTCGTCTACGAGCTCGGCGACGACATGCAGGCCGAGTCGAAGGGCTACCTCGACCCGGAGGCGGCGGAGGAGTCGATCGCGGCGGTTGCCGCCCAGGGTTCGAAGTAGTGGGATAGCGGGTATGGAGACCCGCAGACTTGGCCGGCTCGGCCACCAGAGCACCGTGCTGATCTACGGCGCCGCGTCGCTCGCCACCGTGACGCAGGACGTGGCGGACCGTTCGGTGCAGGAGGCGCTGGACGCCGGCATCAACCACTTCGACGTCGCGGCGTCCTACGGCGACGCCGAGCTGCGGCTCGGCCCGCTCGTCCCGGCGATGCGCGACCGCATCTTCCTGGCCACCAAGACGGGCCGGCGCGAGGTCGACAACGCATGGGCGGAGATCAACCGGTCGCTGGAACGGTTGCGGACCGACCACGTCGACCTCATCCAGATGCACGCCGTGGGTGACCTCGACGAGCTCGACAAGGTGACCGGCCGCGGCGGTTCGCTCGAGGCCGCGCTGCGTGCCCGTGAGGAGGGCCTGGCGGGCGGCATCGGCATCACGGGTCACGGCCACGAGGCGCCCGCGACGCACCTGGAGGCGTTGCGGCGGTTCGCGTTCGACACCGTGCTGACTCCGTTGAACCACGCCCTGACGCGGCAACCCGGGTACCTCGCCGCCTTCGACGCGCTGGCGGCGGAGACCCGGCGGCAGGACGCCGGGCTGATGATCATCAAGTCGGGCGCGCGGCGGAACTGGCCGGGCGAGGAGAAGCCGTTCACCACCTGGTACGAACCGCTGCAGCAGCAGGAGTACATCGACGCGACGGTGGCGTGGGTGCTGTCGCGGCCGGGGGTCGTCGGCATCGCGACGCCGTCCGACGTCCGGCTGCTGGCCAACTTCGTGCAGGCGGAGCAGAACCGGGAGCGGTGGAGCGTCCCCGACGCCGAGGCCGTGCTCGACCGCGACGCGCAGTACTCGTCCCCGTTCATCGCCATGCCCATCTAGCGAGACGTGTCGTCGCGGACTGCCCTGGTTGATCATGTTCTCATGATCAACCAGGGCCTCACACGGTCTGCAGGCCGTGTGAAGCCACGGTTCGTCGTGTGGAGTACGCGAGTGCCTTTCTCACATCGCGGACGCGGGCTGAACGCCGCCGCGAGCTCCGGTATGCTCGCTTCCGCAAGAGGTCATGAGTGCCAGCGCAAAGCCCCGGCTTGCTGGCCGGCAACCCTCCTCCGCGGTGGGGTGCCCCGGGTGAAGACCTGGCTCGACGCACCCGCGTCGGACAAGCGCGGATCTCGCGGCCGCAACGCCCCGGGGTCCCCGGCCCTGGAGGTATCTGGTGACCGCTGTGCTCGACGACGTCTGTCCCACCGCCACCGACCGCCGTGTCTCGTTCGCGCTCGTGCCGGCGCCGGACGAGGCCGTGCCGCCCGTCGTGGGAGGCGATCTGCGCGTGCCGCTGGTCACCGGCGAGCGCGTCACGTACGCCAACCTCGACCATGCCGCGAGCGCGCCGGCACTCGTCGCCGTCCGCGACGCCGTCGAGCGGTTCCTGCCGTACTACGCCAGCGTCCACCGCGGCGCGGGCTACGCCTCGCAGGTGTCCACGCGCGCGTACGAGCAGAGCCGCGACGTCGTCCGCCGGTTCGTGGGAGGACGCCCCGACGACGCCGTCGTGTTCACCAGGAACACCACCGACGCGCTGAACCTGCTCGAACACTGCCTGCCCGCGGGCACACACGTCGTCGCGTTCGACACCGAGCACCACGCCGACCTGCTGCCGTGGCGGCGCCGCCCGTTCACGCAGCTGATCGCGCCCACCAGCGCGGCCGACGCGGTCGCCAAGGTCGGCCTCGCGTTGGGCACGCTCGCTGGCCCGGCGCTCGTCTGCGTCACCGGCGCCTCCAACGTCACCGGCGAGCTCTGGCCGGTCGCCGAGATCGCCCGCGTCGCCCGCAGGTACGGCGCCCGCGTGCTGCTGGACGCCGCACAGCTGCTGCCGCACCGTGACGTCGACATCGCCGCTCTCGGCGTCGACTACGTCGCGTTCTCCGGGCACAAGCTCTACGCGCCGTACGGCGCAGGCGCGCTCGTCGGGCGTGCCGACTGGCTGACCGGAGCGGAGCCCTTCCTCGCCGGCGGCGGCGCGTCGCGTTCGGTCGAGCCCGGGGCGGTCCACTGGCAGGACTCGCCGGAGCGGCAGGAGGCGGGATCGCCGAACGTCGTCGGCGCGTACGCCCTGGCCACCGCCTGCCGCACGCTGGAGGCCGCCGGCCGCGACCGGCTCGCCAGGCACGAGGCCGGGCTCACCGCGCGGCTGCGCGAGGGCCTTGCCCGCGTGCCCGGCGTCGCGTTGCTCTCGCTTTTCGGCGAGGACGTCCCGCGCGTCGGAACGGTCGCGTTCGCCGTGCGCGGCTGGGACGCGGGGAAGCTCGCCGCCGTCCTGTCCGCCGAGTACGGCATCGGCGTCCGCGACGGGCTGTTCTGCGCGCACCTGCTCACGAGGCGGCTGCTGCGCCGGGCCGACAGCGGCGGCAGCGCCGTCCGTGCCAGCCTCGGTCTCGGCACCACCGCGGAGCACGTCGACCGGCTCGTACGTGCCGTCGCGGAGGTCGTCGGACGCGGGCCGAGCCGGGAGTACGAGAGACGCGACGGGCGCTGGGCACCGGTCAGAGATCCGCGTATCATACCTGACCTCTGGACCGCCTGATCGCACCGGCGTAAACACCGGCAGCGTTCCGGCGTAGTTAACCGACCGTTCACCCGCGTTCGAGCCCGTGGTCACACAGGGTTCCTAGCGTCGGTGAGCGTGAGGACAACCAAGAGAAACAGAATGCGTAGCTATGCCACCGTGGGGGCGGTGGCATTGACCGGTGTGCTGGCGCTCGCCGCGTGCGGCACCGACAACAACGGCGGCGGCAGCAAGGCCGCCTCCCCCAAGGCGAGTAGCTGTGCGAAGGGCAGCCTGAACGCGTCCGGCTCGACCGCACAGGCCAACGCCATGACCCAGTGGATCAAGGCGTACCAGAGCACCTGCTCCAGCGCGACGGTCAACTACCAGGCGAACGGCTCCGGCGCGGGTATCCAGCAGTTCAGCCAGGGCAGCACCGACTTCGCCGGCTCGGACTCGCCGCTCAAGCCGGAGGAGACGGGCCCGGCCACGAAGCGCTGCAAGGGCAACAAGCCGGTCCACCTGCCGATGGTTCCCGGCCCGATCGCGGTCGTCTACAACCTGCCCGGCGTCGCCGACCTGCAGATCGACGGCCCGACGCTGGGGAAGATCTTCTCCGGCAAGATCAAGAAGTGGGACGACCCGGCCATCAAGGCCCAGAACTCCGGCGCGAAGCTGCCGAGCAGCCCGATCCAGACGTTCCACCGCAGCGAGTCGTCCGGCACCACGGACAACTTCACGAAGTACCTGGCCGCGGCGGCGGGCAAGAACTGGACGTTCGACCACGACAAGACGTGGAAGGCGCCGGGCGGTCAGGGTTCCAAGGGCTCCGACGGGATCGCGTCGTCGGTGAAGCAGACCACCGGTGCGCTCAGCTACGTCGAGCTCTCGTTCGCGCAGAGCTCGAAGCTGTCGATGGCCAAGGTCAAGAACGCCTCGGGCAAGTACGTCGCCCTGACGAACGAGGCCGTGGGCGCCCTGATCTCGTCCGCGAAGGCCAAGGGCACGGGGAACGACCTCCAGCTCGAGCTCGACTACAACACCATGGACCCGAAGGCGTACCCGATCGCGCTGGTCACCTATGAGATCGTGTGCTCGAAGGGCCTGCCCTCGGACAAGGTGGCGCTGGAGAAGGGCTTCCTCAGCTACGCCGCGAGCCAGAAGGGCCAGGACACCCTGACCAGCCTCGGCTACGCGCCGCTGCCCGACACCGTGGCGACGAAGGTACGACAGTCCATCCAGTCGATCTCCTAACTAGATGAGTTCCACCGCAGTCACAGGCGAGAAGCGCGCACTCGCGTCGAGTCTCAGCCAGCGGAACGCCCGGGTCGTCGGGGACCGGGCGTTCCGCACGCTCGTCATGTTGGCCGGC
>JAFMQP010000373.1 GCA_017354575.1 Acidothermales bacterium
TGTACGCCACCTCCGGACGCGACGGCGAGAGGAAGCCGACGAGGAAACCGGCGAGCGCGCCGTCGGACTCGGCGACGTAGCTGGTCGTGTAGAAGTGCTCGAGGAACAGCGGTTGCAGGACCGACGCGACCGGCCTGCCCCACCACTCGTCCAGCACGGGGTGGATGCGGTCGTGGTCCTCGGGGCGGGCCTGTCTCACGGTGAACGGCACGCCGTCCACCGTAGCGACCGAGGTCGGCGCGGTACGTTGCACGCGTGCCCTCACGCGCGTACCTGTGGCTGGCGCCGCCGCGACCGGACGAGCCCGCCGTCCTCGACGCGGCCGGACGCCGCGGGTTCGTCCCCGAGATCCTGCTCGTGTTCGCGGTGTCGCTCGGTCTCTCCGGCGTACGCAGTCTGCTGTCCCTGCTCGACGCCCTGCTGCAGACGAAGGCGCTCAGCCACCAGTCCGTGGCCCTCAACGTCAGCCAGGCAACGCACTCGCTCATCGACCTCGGCTTCCAGCTCACCGACGTCGTCCAGCTCGCGGCCTGGGGCGGGCTCGGCGTCTACCTGTTGTGGCGCGGCGGCATCCTGCCACGCGCGATCGGGCTGGACGCGCGGTATCCGTGGCGGGACGCCGGCGGCGGCGCCGTGCTTGCGGCCGTGATCGGCGTTCCCGGCCTCGGGCTCTACCTTGCCGCACGCGCACTCGACCTCAACCTCACGGTCCAACCGACCACGCTGTCCGACCACTGGTGGCGCGTGCCGGTGCTGATCCTGTCCGCGGCCGGCAACGCATGGGCCGAGGAGGCGCTCGTGGTCGGTTACCTCGGCACCCGGCTGCGTCAGTTCGGCATGCGCGAGAACGGCTCGCTGCTCGTGTCCGCCGTGCTCCGCGGCTCCTACCACCTGTACCAGGGCTTCGGCGGGTTCGTCGGCAACCTCGTCATGGGCATGATCTTCTGCCGCGTCTGGCAGCGCACGAACCGGTTGTGGCCACTGGTCGTCGCGCACACGCTGCTGGACGTGGCGGCGTTCGTCGGCTACGCCCTGCTGCACGGCCACGTCTCCTGGCTACCCGGCTGAACCCGTGACGACGGCGTTCGGGACGCCGCGCCGCAGGACGCCATCGCACGTTGCGCTTGCCCAGAGCGTTGCTCACTTCAGTTGCCGACGCTCCGACGATGCGCCACCATGTGCACATGGCCGACCGACCGAAGTCTCCGCGCCAGCGCGCCCGGGCGCAGGCGATCCGCGACATCAAGCGCATCGCGCGGCGGCAGCTCACCACCGAGGGCAGCTCGGGGCTGTCCCTACGGGCGATCGCCCGTGAGCTGGGCATCGTGTCGTCTGCGGTCTACCGGTACGTGCCGAGCCGCGACGAGCTGCTCACCATGCTCATCGAGGACGCCTACAACGCGCTCGGCGACGCCGCCGAGAAGGCCGACCGGGGCCGCGACCCTGACGACCTGCGCGGCCGGTGGACGGCGATCGGCAGGGCGGTCCGCGCCTGGGCCGTCAAGCATCCCAGCGACTACGCCCTCGTCTACGGCAGTCCCGTCCCCGGGTACGCGGCACCGCGGGAGCGCACGGTCGGGCCGGGCACGAGGGTGGGGGCGTTGCTCGTGCGGCTGTACGCCGACCACCAGCGCACCGCGGAGCGGCTGCCCGAGCCGACACCCGTACCCCGCACACTGCATCGCGACCTCGCCGGGATCCGCAAGACGCTCGACGCGGACGTCGGCGACGACCTGCTCGCCCGCGGGATCCTGGCGTGGACTGCGCTGTTCGGATTGGTCAGCTTCGAGCTGTTCGGGCAGTACGTCGGAGGTTTCGCCGACTACGGCGTCCACTTCGACCACCAGCTCGCCCGGCTCGCCGACTACGTCGGGCTGCCGGCGTAGCCGTTACCCGCCCTTCTTGCCGAGCCATTTCAGGATGCGCTCGGCCTCGGTGCCGAACGGGTTGTCGCCGACGAGGTAGGTCCACGTCGCCGTCGGGCGCTTCAGGCCCATCCGGTCGAGGTCGACGCCGTCGGCGGTGATCGTAGCGGTCTCGAACGCCGCGGCGATGCTCTTCTCGGTGTCCGCCATGACGAGGTCGAACGCCTTGATCGACTCGCGGTTGAAGGCGTCGAGCGGGTTCTCCCTGGCGAGGGCGCGCAGGTGGATGCCCTCGCGGAGGTCGGCGAGGAAGCCCAGGTGGTCGGCCCACGCCCGGTCGAGGTGGTAGAGCGCGATCTGCCGTGCGGCGCTGACGAGCACGTCGTGGTCGACGGTCTCGGTGAGCTCCGCATACCTTGCGGGGCAACGCTTCTCGAGATCCTCGAGCGCGGCCTCGGTACGCAGCACGGCCTCGCGCCGCTCCCCCAGCAACGCGCGCTGCCCCTCGAGCAGCCCGTTGTACCGCCAGGTGCCGCGGTAGATCTCCAGGTTGACACCCTCGGCGACGCGTTGCGCGTGCTCGACGATGTGCAGCGCCTTGGGGTCGTCGATCCGGCCGTCGGCGTCCGGTTGCGAGGGAGCCTCGGCCTCGGGCGCGTACTTCACCACGATCTCGTCCTCGAGGCTGGCGAACACGACCGACCCCCCTGGGTCGCCCTGCCGGCCGGACCGTCCGCGCAGCTGGTCGTCGACGCGGCTGCTGGCGTGCCTGGCGGTGGCGAGGACGTAGAGGCCGCCGAGCTCGACGACGCGCTCGCGGTCGTGGCTGCCGTCGGCGCCGCCGAGCCGGATGTCGGTGCCGCGGCCTGCCATCTGCGTCGACACGGTGACCGCGCCGTACGCGCCCGCCTCGGCGATGACGGCCGCCTCCTGCGCGTCGTTCTTGGCGTTCAGCACGACGCACGGCACGTCCGCGCGGGCGAGGCGCGCGGACAGCTTCTCGGACTCCGCGACGCTGTGCGTCCCGACGAGGATCGGCCGCCCGGTCTCGTGGACGGCCGCGATCTCGGTGACGATCGCCTGCTCCTTGTCGTGCACCGTGTCGTAGACGCGGTCGGGCTCGTCGACGCGGACGCACGGCCGGTTGGGCGGGATGACGGCGACTTCGAGCTGGTAGAACTCGCGCAGCTGCTCGCCGGCGGCGACCGCGGTGCCGGTCATGCCGCAGACCGTCGGGTAGCGGTGCATGAGCGCGTGCACCGTGATCGTGTCGAGCACCTCGCCACTGCCGGAGGAGCTGAGCCCCTCCTTCGCCTCGACGGCGGCCTGCAGCCCGTCCGGCCAGCGCTGCAGGATCGCGATCCGGCCGCGGGAGTCGTCGACCAGCTGCACCTTTCCGTCGCGGACGACGTAGTCGACGTCCTTGCGCAGCAAGGCGCGCGCGTGCAGCGCGATGTTGGCCGCGGCGAGCGTGCCGACGTGGGCGGGCCCGTACAGGTCGTCGACGCCCAGCGCGTGCTCGACGGCCGCGATG
>JAFMQP010000114.1:0-880 GCA_017354575.1 Acidothermales bacterium
ACGGCGCGCGCCGCCAGGTGGTGCAGCGGGTCGTAGCCGCGCTCGCGGCGACGGGCACCGGTCGTCGGGACCGGGACGAGCAGCAGCCGGCCGTCGGGCGGCGCGTGCGCGGCCGCGGCGTCGACGCTCCGGGCCAGCGCGGTGCCGAGCGGCACTGCTAGCGCGAGCCGGCCGCGCTCCTTGTACGCGATCACGGCGGCGCGCACGGGGCCGTCGTAGACGCCCGCCGCATATACCGTGGGCAGTCCGGGCACCGCCCGGGCGACGGCGCGGGGCACCGCGAGCCGCGGCGCGCACGCCGCACACAGGTCGCCCGACGCGTGGCCGCAGCCGGCACACCACCGCGGCACCACGAGATCGAGCAGTGCCGCGAGCAACTCTCCGAGTTTTCTTCGCACACCCTGTACGTCGGCACGAGCGGCGGCGTCACGAAGGGGGGTGCGGCGATCTGTGGACGGCGGGCTCAGCCCGGGTACGTCGGGTAGGTGCCGCGGCCGGCGGACGTGGAGCTGAACTCGGTGGGGGACGCGACGGACAGCCGCCCGGCGCTGTCGCTGATGAGCAGCGGCTGGCCCGGCGCGGCCGCGACGCTGCTCACGTCGCTCACGCTCGACGCCTTGGTGATCGACAGCCCGTCGACGGTGGCGACGTAGGTGGCCAGCAGGTCGCTCTGCTCGCGCCCGACCACGGCGAGGCTGCGCTGGTCGTACCACCACACGTCGGTGGCGTCGGTGACCGACGGCGCCACCGGGCGGACGGCGTGCACGGCGATCCCCTGCCGCTGCCGCGACACGACCCCCGTCAGCAGCTGGCCGGCCCGGCCCCCGGAGGTCACGAACGCGACCCGGGTGCCGTCCCAGGCCAGCCGCACGGCGCTCAC
>JAFMQP010000114.1:890-9803 GCA_017354575.1 Acidothermales bacterium
TGACCGAGACCGGTCACCAGCGCCGTCACCGGCGCACCTTTGCCGTGCCGGAAGACGAGCACCCGCGGCCCACGCGAGCCGTTGTCGACCACCCACAGGTCGCCGCCCCGGTCCCACGACGGCGACGACAGCGCCGTGCCCCGGTAGAGCAGCTCCGGCTTGCCCGCGGCGTCGAGCGGGCCGACGTA
Source organism: Acidothermales bacterium (assembly GCA_017354575.1). Classification (GTDB taxonomy): domain Bacteria; phylum Actinomycetota; class Actinomycetes; order Streptosporangiales; family WHST01; genus WHST01. The sequence continues at coordinate 1,079 of JAFMQP010000114.1, forward strand.
GAGGTCGTGCCCCGAAGGCGACACCGCGGCCGCGCGGGTGGCGTCGAGCGACACGGCGGGCGTCTTGAACGGCAGCGCACCGGTGCCGAACGGGCCCTTGAGCGGCTCGACGTCCGCGGACGACGGGTCGATGCCGAGCAGCTTCCCGTCCCGGACGAAGTAGCCGCGCATGCGCACCACCACGCCGGACGGGTCGTAGGGCGCGTACACGTCGTCGCGGTACGCGGGCGCCGTCTGCGTCGCGTCGGTCTGCACGCGCACCCGGCTCACGCCGTCGACCCGCATCAGCGTGGCGACGATCTCCGCGATCATGTGCTGCCGGGCCTCGCCCGAGACGGTGCTCGCCGCGCCGCCGAGCGCGACGCTCAGCGTCCCGTCCGAGTCGAGCACGGGCTGCGCGTCCAGGGTGGTGCCCTCCGGGATGGCGGACTCGACGCCGTCGGCGACCGAGGGCGTCGGGCCGGCGAGCAGGCCGCGCAACAGCTCGGCGGCCCACTCGTCGGAGTCGGCCGCGGGCAGCACGACGGAGTCCGGGACGAGGACGTCCGCGCTCCTGCTGAAGAAGTAGAGGTCGAACGGGACGTAGCCGGAGACGGCGTCGGTCTCGTCGAGCAGCAGGTTGCCCGGCAGGCTGCCGATCCGCCACTGCCCGTCGACCCGCTGCATGCGGAACACCGCGTGCATGGTGGCGTCCCGGGGGGACGGCTGGTACTCCCTGCGGTTGCTGATCGTCGCCACCTGCGCGGCGCTGACGGTGACGGTGTTGTCGCGGCCGATGTCGAGGCGGAAGTTCTCGTCCCTGGCATAGACCACGACCGCGGTGCTCTGGCCGGTGGGCCAGTTCTCCCTGATGTCCGGGGTGAGGTACGAGCGCGCGACCGCGTGGTCGGCGTCCGGGCTCGCCATCGCCGCGAGGAACCCGGTGACGATCTGCGCCGGCGTCCAGCCCGGGTGCGGACGCTGCGCGAACACCTGGATCGGCTCCTGGCCCTGCTGGCCCTGGCCGTTGCTCCTGCCGCCGTGGCCCACCTGCACGGGTCCGCTCGTCGGGATGCTGGCGCAGCCGGCGAGCAGCGCGGCCGCGGCGAGCAGCGCCGCCAGCAGAACGCGGCTACGCCTCATGGGACACCGCCTCCGCGGGGCCGGCGTCGTGGGACTGGGACGCGGCGGCCTCGGCCGGGTCGGGGGCGAGGGCCATCGACAGCGGCGACGTCCGCAGCTCGGCACCCGCCGACACCGGCAGGGTGAGCCGGAACAGCGCGCCCTCCCCCGGGCTGCCGGTGGCCTGCAGCCAGCCGCCGTGCAGGCGCGCGTCCTCCAGCGCGATCGCGAGGCCGAGGCCGGTGCCGCCCGCACTGCGCGCCCGTGCCGGGTCGGCGCGCCAGAACCGGCGGAACACCTGCGTCGCCTGGTCCTCGGTGAGGCCGATGCCGTGGTCGCGGACGGTCACGGCGACGGCGTTCTCGTCGCAGCCGACGCGTATCTCGATCTGCCGGCCCTCGCCGTACCTGATGGCGTTGCCGACGAGGTTGCGCAGGATGCGGTCGACCCGGCGCGGGTCGACCTCGGCCGTGCACGGCTCGCCCGGCATGTCCAGCGCGATCGGGCTGCCGCTTCGGGCGAGCAGCGGCCTCTCGGCGTCGACGACCGCCCGCACCAGGTCGCGTACGTCGCAGGGGCTCGCGTCGAGGACGGCGGCGCCGGCGTCGTAGCGGGAGATCTCCAGCAGGTCGGCGAGCAGCGACTCGAACCGGTCGAGCTGCGCCTGCAACAGCTCGGCCGCCCGCGCGGCGTCGGGGTCGAGCCGGTCGCGGCAGTCGTAGATGACGTCCGCCGCCATGCGCACGGTCGTGAGCGGCGTACGCAGCTCGTGCGACACGTCCGAGACGAACCTGCGCTGCACCCGGCCGAGTTCCTCGAGCTCGCCGATCTGCCGTTCCAGGCTCGCCGCCATCGAGTTGAACGACGACGCCAGCCGCGCCAGGTCGTCCGCGCCCCGGACGTGCATCCGCTCCCGCAGCCGTCCCGCCTCGAACCGCTGCGCGATGTGCGCCGCCATCCGCACCGGCGTCACGACCTGCCGCGTCACGAGGTATGCGATCGCCACCAGCAACGCCACCAGCGCGGCACCGACGAGCGTGACGGTGCGCACCACGAGGGAGAGGGTGTCCTGCTCCTGGTCGAGGGGGAACAGGTAGTACAGCTGCCACGGCCCGACGCGCGACCCGACGACCAGTCCCGGCTGCGGGGCCGTCGCGTTGCGGTAGCGGATCTCGGTGTACGTCCACCGCTGCTGCAGCGGCGGCGCGCCCGACACCGAGCGGCGCAGCGTCGGGGGGATGCTGCGCTGGTCGACGGCACCTGTGGCACGGCCGCGCTGCGCGCCGGGCGCAAGGTCGCGCTCGGAGGCGATGATGACGACGGAGTAGCGCCCGACGGTGCCGCTGCGGCTCGCGAGATCGGCGATCAGCCCTGCCTGCAACGACTCCAGTGCCTCGGGGTCGTTCGCGCCGACGGAGCTCAGCTGGCTCTGCGTGTAGACGGCGCCCGACCACGCCTCGGACGTCGCTCCGCGCACCTTCTCCGCGAGCAGGCCCTCCTCGATCCTGGCGACGAGGAACCAGCCGAGCAGCGCCACGACGAGGGCCGAGACCGCGAGCGTGGAGCCGACGACCCGCAGCTGCAGGGAACGCCGCCAGCGGAACGCGAGCGCGGCGGCGGCGTCGCGTGCCTTCCTCGCCCCGGCGCGCGCGAACCGCCGGTAGCGGGTGAGCCGGGTGGTCGAGAGGAAGGCCGGTCGAGCCACGACCTACGCCGGACCCGCCTTGTAGCCGACGCCGCGCACGGTGACGACGATCTGCGGGTTCTCCGGGTCCTTCTCCACCTTCGACCGCAGCCGCTGCACGTGTACGTTCACCAGCCGGGTGTCGGCCGCGTGCCGGTAACCCCACACCTGCTCGAGCAGGACCTCGCGGGTGAACACCTGCCGCGGCTTGCGGGCGAGCGCGACGAGCAGGTCGAACTCCAGCGGCGTCAACGAGATGGGCTGGTCGCCGCGGTGCACCTCGTGGGCGGCGACGTCGATGGTGAGGTCGCCGATCTGCAGCACCTCGGGCAGCGGCTCGTCGGACCGGCGCAGCCGCGCGCGGATCCGCGCCACCAGCTCCTTGGGCTTGAACGGCTTGACCACGTAGTCGTCCGCGCCGGACTCCAGCCCGAGCACGACGTCGACGGTGTCGCTCTTCGCGGTCAGCATGACGATCGGCGTACCGGACTCGGCCCGGATCTGGCGGCAGACGTCGATGCCGTCGCGCCCGGGTAGCATGAGGTCGAGGAGCACGAGGTCCGGATGCGTCTCACGGAACAGCTCCAGCGCCTTGTCGCCCGTCGGGCAGAAGTGCGGCTCGAAGCCCTCGCTCTTGAGCACGATGCCGAGCATCTCGGCCAGCGCGGAGTCGTCGTCGACGACCAGGACACGTCCCTTCATGAACTCATACTCCCATGATCGCGAAGATTCCCCGGTGCCATCCCACGGAAGGCCCATGATCATGCCAACGGTGCGCGGCAGCATGCCAGGATTGGCCGCATGCCAGGGCAGACGGGAGACGCCGGGACGGGGGTCGGGCGCAGCCTGGTCCCGTTGCGGCCGCTCGGTCTCGCCGAGGTGCTCGACGCCGCCGTCACCGTCACCCGCGCCTACCCGAAGGCGACGCTCGGTCCGTCGCTCGTCGTCTACGGCGGGACGTTCGCGTTGCTGCTCGGGCTGGCGTCCCTGGTGACCGCCATCGCCTACGCGAGCGACAGCTCGCTCGTCCAGGCCCTGGAGATAGGCGCGGGCGCGGCGGGTCTCACCGTGTCGTCGCTGCTGGGTGACGCCGGCCAGGTCGCGGTGACAGCACTGTTCTGCACACTGGCGGCGGGCGTCGTCATGCGCGCGCTGCTCGGCCGGCCGGCTGGCTTCAGGGACGTGTGGCGGGACACCAGGCGCAGCTTCGGCTGGGCGTGCCTGTACGCGCTGATGCTGATGTTCGCGGGCATCGTGCCGCTCGCCGGCCTGCTGCTGTCGGCGCTCCTCGTCGCCGTGGCCGCGGTGGGCGTCTACCTGTACGTCGCCGCGCTCGTCGCCGTCGCCGTCGGTACGACGTTCCTGCTCGCCCAGGTCTGGCTCACGCCGTCGGCGATCGTGTGCGAGCGGATCGACGTCATCCGCGGCATCGCACGGTCCTGGCGGCTGACGGCGGGCAACCGCTGGCGCGCCACGGGTCAGCTCGCGCTGGCCGCAGTGATCGGCATCCTGCTGTGGGCGGCCATCTCGGCGGGCGTGCTGTCGCTGCTCGGCATCCTCGCGCAGCTGCTCGGTGCGACGCTCTCGTCCAGCGTGATCGCCGGGGGCGTGGCCGTCGCGGTGCTGCTCGGCAGCCTGATGGTGAGCACGGTGGTCACGCCGTTCCTGTCCGTCGTCGCGAGCGTGGCGTACTTCGACCAGCGGATGCGTACGGAGGGCTTCGACATCACCCTGACGCAGCTGCGCACCGCGGGTGGGCTGCGTGGCCTCCCGGCGACGACGACGCTGGTCGGTCCGGCCACGCCGTTCGCGTCACCCGGCGACCGGCGTCCGCCCGCGGTGCCGGTGCCGGCGCCGCCCCGGGTGGGAGCGGGGCGCTGATGCAGGTACCCGTCGACGTCGGCCGCGACGAGGCACGCCGGGCCGCGCACCGCGAGCTGGGCAAGGCGATCTACCGGCAGCACCAGCCCTCGGCGTTGCAGCGGCTGCTCGACCACGTGATGGAGTGGCTGAACCACCTGGCCGGCCTCACCAGCGGTACCACGGCGAGCGGCTGGTTCGGGCTCGTCGTCGTGGTCGTCCTGGTCGCCGGCGTGGCGGTCCTGGTGTGGCGCCGGACCGGCGGGCTGCAGCGGTCCCGGCGCCGTGGACGCGCGGCCCTGCTCGAGACCGACGCCCAGGTGACGGCCGCGCAGCAGCGCGCGCTCGCCGCCCGGCACGCCGCGGCGGAGCAGTGGGCCGAGGCGATCCGCGACCGGATGCGGGCGATCGCGCTCGGGCTGGAGGAGCGTGCGCTGCTCGACCACCGCAGCGGGCGCACCGCCGACGAGGTCGCGACGGACGCCGCGCCGGCGCTGCCCGGCCAGGCCGCCGAGCTGCGCGAGGCGGCCAGGATCTTCGACGACGTCTGGTACGGCGAGCACGACGCGACGCGCGCGGCGTACGACCGGATCACCCGCGTGGACGAGCGGGTGCGCGACGCGAAGCCGGTGCTGACGGGGACGCCGTCGTGAGCACCGCCGCCAACCCGCACCTGCGCGCGACGCGGCCGATCGTGCTGTTCGTGGCCGCCGTCGTCGTGGTGGTCGGCGTCTCGATCGCGGTGCTGTCCACGCACCGGTCGCAGGACGCCTTCCTGTCCACCGGCTCGGCCGACCCCGACGGCACCCGCGCGCTCGCGACGCTGCTGCGCGACCAGGGCGTCAGCGTCGAGGAGACCACCAGGCCCGCGGACGCCGTCGACCACGCGGACGCCGACACGACGCTCGTCGTCGCGAGCACGACGTTCCTCACCCGCGGGGCGGCACGGTCGATCGCCTCCCGCGTCGGCACGGTGGTGGTGCTGCAGCCGAACGCCGCGCGGCTCGCCGACCTCGCGCCGCGGGTCCGGCCCGCGCCGTCGGGCAGCACCACGACGCTGGCACCCCGCTGCGACCTGCCCGCGGCGGTCCGTGCCGGAGCCGCCGAGGTCGGATCCGGCACCATGTACGAACCGGCGAACGGCGCTGGCGCGGTCGCGTGCTACCCGGACCACGGCCGGTACCCGCTCGTCCAGGTACGCGACGGGCTCGGCACCGTCACGGTCGTCGGCTCGACGTTCCCGTTCGTCAACGGCGGCCTGGACCGCGAGGGCAACGCGGCACTGGCGCTGAACCTGCTCGGCGAGCACCACAGGCTCGTCTGGCTGCTGCCGGACGAGCAGGCGGCGGGCGGCGTGCAGACCGGCTCGCTCGGCGACCTCGTCCCGCTGCCCGTCCGCGTCGCGGCGTTCGGCGCGGTGCTGGCGCTCGCGGTGTTCGCGTTCGCGCGCGGGCGCCGGCTGGGCCCGGTGCTCGCCGAACGGCTGCCAGTGGTCGTGCGCGCCACCGAGACCACGGAGGGCCGGTCGCGGCTGTACCGTTCCCTTCGGGCCAGGGAGCGGGCGGTCCAGGCGCTGCGCGGCGGCGTCGTCGCGCGCCTCAGGTCGCTCGTCCGGCTGCCGCGGGACGCCGACCCGTCCGCCGTCGTCGCGGCCGTGGCCGAGCACACCGGGCGTGACCCGGTCGAGGTGGAGGGGCTGCTCCACGGAGCGGCGGCCACCGACGACGCCACGCTGGTCCGCCTGGCCGACGAACTCGACGCACTGGAGAAAGAGGTACGCCGATCGTGACGCAGCCCGCGCCGCCGCACACCCCGCCGACCGACACGTACGCGGCGCTGAACGGCCTGCGCCAACAGATCGGCAAGGCCGTCGTCGGCCAGGACGCCGTCGTCACCGGCATGGTGATCGCGCTGCTGTGCCGCGGCCACGTGCTGCTCGAAGGCGTGCCCGGCGTCGCGAAGACGCTGCTCGTCCGCGCGCTCGCCGCGACGCTCGACCTGGACATGAAGCGGGTGCAGTTCACGCCCGACCTGATGCCGGGCGACGTCACCGGCTCGCTCGTCTACGACACCAAGACGGCGGCGTTCGAGTTCCGCGAGGGACCCGTGTTCACCAACCTGCTGCTCGCCGACGAGATCAACCGCACGCCGCCGAAGACGCAGGCGGCGTTGCTCGAGGCGATGGAGGAGCGGCAGGTCACCGTCGAGGGCGAGCCGCGGCCGCTGCCCGACCCGTTCCTCGTCGCCGCGACGCAGAACCCGGTCGAATACGAGGGGACGTACCCGCTCCCCGAGGCGCAGCTCGACCGGTTCCTGCTGAAGCTCACCGTCCCGCTGCCGTCGCGTGCCGAGGAGATCGACGTCATCACCAGGCACGCCACCGGCTTCGACCCGCGCGACCTCGCGGGCGCGGGCCTGCGCCCCGTGGCGGGCGCGGCGGAGCTCGCCACGGGGCAGCGCGAGATCGGCAGGGTCATCGTGCGTCCCGAGGTCATCGGCTACGTCGTCGACCTGTGCCGCGCGACGCGGCAGTCGCCGTCGCTCCAGCTCGGCGCGTCGCCGCGCGGTGCCACCGCGCTGCTCGCCACCAGCCGGGCGTGGGCGTGGCTCGGCGGGCGCGACTACGTCAGCCCCGACGACGTGAAGGCGTTGGCCCGCCCGACGCTCCGGCACCGCGTGCAGCTGCGTCCCGAGGCCGAGCTGGAGGGCGTCACGGCCGACAGCGTCCTCGACGGCATCCTCGCCACGGTTCTGGTCCCCCGGTGACCGCTCTCGGGTCGTCCGCGCCGTGGCGGTGACCGGACGCGCCGCGCTCGCCGCTCTCGTCGGGGCGGCGCTGGTGCTCGTGTTCCCCGGCGGGTGGTGGGTGCTGCTCGCCGCCTGGGGTGTGCTCGCCGTCCTCGTCGGCGTCGACGTGCTGTTCGCCGGTGCCGTCGGCGCGCTGCGGCTCACGCGGTCGGGCGACACGTCCTGCCGGCTCGACCAGACCGCCACCGTCGTCCTCACCGTCGAGAACCACGGCGCACGCCGCGTCCACGGGCTGCTGCGCGACGCGTGGCCGCCGAGCGCGGGGACGACGCCGCGACGCCATCGCATCGCCGTGCCCGCGGGTGAACGCCGCCGGGTCGAGACCGTCCTGCACCCCACCCGCCGCGGCGACCGCGGGGCCGCCCGCGTCACCGTGCGCTCGTACGGGCCGCTCCGTCTCGCCGCCCGGCAGGGCTCGCGCGAGGTGCCGTGGACGGTGCGCGTCCTGCCCGCCTTCCCCAGCCGCAGGCACCTGCCGGGCAAGCTCGCGAAGCTGCGTGAGGCGGACGGCCGGCAGGCGGCGCGGATCCGCGGGCAGGGCACCGAGTTCGACTCGCTGCGCGAGTACGTCGACGGCGACGACGTCCGCTCGATCGACTGGCGTGCCACGGCGCGCCGGCTCGGCGGCGACGCCGAGGGTGGCGGCAACCGCTCCGCCGTCGTCGTCCGCACCTGGCGGCCCGAACGCGACCGCCGCATCCTGATCGTCCTCGACACGGGGCGTACGTCCGCCGCCCGTGTCGGCGACATCCCCCGCCTCGACGCGGCGATGGACGCCGCGCTGCTGCTCACCGCGCTCGCGTCGCGCGTCGGCGACCGCGTCGACTTCGTCGCGTACGACCGGCAGGTGCGCGCGCAGGTGCGGCACGCGTCCAGGGAGAAGGTGCTCGGCGCGGTCGTCGACGTGATGGCGCCGCTGGAGTCGCAGCTCGTCGAGATCGACCCCGTCGGGCTCACGGCGGTCGCGCTGGAGAAGGCCAGGCAGCGCAGCCTCGTCGTCGTCCTCACCGACCTGTCGCAGAGCGCGCTGGAGGACGGGCTCGTGCCGCGGCTGCCGCTGCTCGCCGCCAAGCACCTGGTGCTCGTCGCCGCCGTCGCCGACCCGGGCGTCGCCGAGATGGCTCGCAGACGCGGGGACGCCGCGGCCGTGTACGACGCCGCCGCCGCGGAGCGGACGAGCGAGAGCCGCGGGCACGTCACGGCGTCGCTGCGGCGGCACGGTGCCGAGGTCGTCGACGCCCCGCCGGACGAGCTCGCCTCGGCCCTGGCCGA
>JAFMQP010000010.1 GCA_017354575.1 Acidothermales bacterium
CATCGTCCCGGTCAGGCTTAGCGCGCCGCGGGAGAGCCGCTCGTGGCCCTCGACGGCGATTCCCAGGCCGATGCCGATGACGCTCGCGATACCGACCGCGATGAGGACGACCTCGGCATGCTGGACGAACATCACGCCGATGTCCAGCCACTGCTGCGACAGGTACTCCCAGAAGCTCATCCGTCCTCCTCCGTTGAAGCACGGTATCGCGTCGCCGGCCCGGCGGACGCCGTCCGGCGCGGCGAGCGGTAGTTGTCCGGTTACCGTCCCCGGTGGGACGTCAGGTCAGCGCGTGCCGAGGTAACGGAGGACGGCCACGACCAGTGCCCTCGTCACCGTCGTGACCTCGGACAAGGCGACGCGCTCATGTGGGCTGTGCGCGGTACGCACGTCGCCGGGCCCGTAGTGCAGCGTCGGCACGCCGGCGGCAGCGTACAGCCGTAGTCGCTGCCGTACGGTGCTCCCCGCTCGCGCGGCGCGGGTTCCCCGGTGACGGCGGCGTGGGCGTCTCTGACGAGCCCGCTAACTGCCCGCCGGGCCAGCTGACCGACGCCGGATGGTCGCGCAACCACGGGTCACGTGCGCACACGTCCGTGAACGGCGTCGCCGTCCGCCCGTGGCCGGAGCGGGTCGCTCTGCCACCGCGGGGGATCGCCTGGCGGTACGACGTCGACGTGCCCTGCAGGAGCAGGTGCGGACCGTCGGAACCCGCGGTACTGCCGGCCAGGCCCCAGGCCTCGTCACGCAGCGCCTCGCCACCGGGAAACGCGGGGTCGGCGCGCAGCGCGTCCAGGTCGAGCGGCCAGAAGTCGACGTCCAGGCCGAGTGCCTCGAGCCGCGGCGCGAGCTTCTGCTGCAGTTCCTGACTCCGCGGCGGTGCCGGTGACGCCGGGTGCGGCGATCAGCTCCCGCAGGTCGCGGCCGAGTGCGTCGGCGTCGATCGCGTCCAGTGCCGCGGTCTCCGCCCCGCTCAGGTCGGTCATCGCGCCAGCCCGGTGAGAGCGCCCCGTACGGAGAGTTTTTCGGGGGCGGCGGGGATCTCGGGGGTTATCCCCGCCGCCCCCGATGCCTCGCGGGCTCCGAAGGGTCCAACGACGTTGCCCCGCGAGGGGCTTGGGTGGACGCCGGGCAGCGGCATCGGGGCTCACGCTGCCCGGCGTCACGACTATTGCGAGCGCTTCCGCGCCTCGGTGACACGCTTGCGCGCCCCGTACACGTGCCCTCCGCGGATCAGTGCCTCGATCTCGTGCGCCTGGTCCTCGGACAGCACGCCCGCGCGGCGTGCGTCATCCATCGTCTGCATGGCGGCAACCTGCTTCGGGCTCAGGTTGTCGACCTTGTACCACGCCAGTCCGGCGGCCTCGATCACCGCTGACCTCCCGTCCCGTGCCCGCTGCCCGACGACCCGGGGTCGCCGTCGAGACCTGTGTCAGGCCGGCCGTCACGCATCTTTCCCGCTTCCCCGGTTCGCGGTGTTCGTGTCCATGAACCACTTATTTGTGAATCACAGAACTTATGACTGGACTCTAAGGCATCGCTGTTTGACGATCAAGAGGGGGCGGCCGTTATTTGACGCGATGCGTCAGGGCGTCGCGACGCTGGGGCGTATAGTGATGAGGCGAGTCTTGAGACAGGGACCGCAGCCAGATGAAAAGTCCCCCGCGGAGCGCACTCTCCACGGGGGACTCTTCGTCTTTGTTGGAAATGCCCGGATCAGAGGTCGAAGCTGCCTTCCTTCACATCGTCCAGGAACCGGGCGAAGGAGCCGCGGTCGAAGACGATCGCTCCGTCGTCTGGGCGCTTGCTGTCGCGAACGGCGGTGATTGTGTCGAGGTTGCCCGCGACCTCTACGCAGGCGCTGCCGCCGTTGGAATAGCTGGCCTTCTTCCATCGGGCTTGAGACAGGTCGTCCATTTCCTCACTCCAGTTGTTTCGCGAGTTTCCTGAGCTGTGCGACGGTCGCGCTCGGCGACGCCGCGCGTTCGTGGATGAGTTCGAACGTGTCGATGTGCGCCTTCGCGAGCACCGTGTCCGTCACCTCGCGGATGGTGAACTCGGTCTCGGCGAACACCAGCGTCGGCTCGTCACCGGGGAAGTCGAAGATGTTGACCACACCGGCGGCTCCCGCCGGCATTCCGTCCTCGAAGCGGAGCATCCGGAGGTCGATGTTGGGCCGCTGGCCCATGTCGACCAGGTGCAGGATCTGCTCCCGCCGCTCGGCGGCGCTGCCCCACTGATGCATGAGGGACGCCTCGGTGATCACCGCCACCAGCTTCGGCGCGTTCTCCTCGCGGTCGAGGATGTCCTGCCGCTTGAGGCGCGCCTCTGCCGCGGTTTCCCGCCACTCGTCGGTCCGAGAGCCGGCGCGCATGTAGGCCCGGACGAAGGCGCGTGTCTGCAGCAGCCCGGGCACCACAAGGGGAACGAAGACGCGAATCCGGTCCGCGTCGCCCTCGTAGCCCGGGAACTCGTTGTCGAAGACGTCCGCGTAGGCCCGCCACCACGGCCGTTCTCGGGCGAGCACGGCGAGCCGCTCGAGCTCCTGGGCCTCCTGGTCGGACTTCTCGTAGAGGCGGAGCAGGTCGCGCACGTCGGACATGTCCGGCCGGATCCAGCCGTTGCTCTCGAACCGGCCGACCTTGCCGCGGCCCCAGTCGAGCTTGTCGCAGACCTGGTTGGCCGTGTAGCCGTTGGCTTCGCGCAGCTCCCTCAACCTGCGTGCGAGCTTCCGCTTGGCAATGGTGGCGCCGAAGGCGTCATCATTCACCTCGGACCACCTCCTCGACAGGGCAACGCCCCCATAGTAGACCTGCCTAACTTGTGATTCGCAAGTCGTGCGCCCTTTTGTGTGTCACCGGGCTTCGTGCTCTCCCGGCCCGTCGAACTCACGGTCCTTGGCCCCGCGGACGAATGCGTCCCACTCGGTGTGGTTGAAGACGAGGACGTGACCGCCCGGATGGTCGCCGGCGCGCATCAGCACCCATTCGTCCACGAAGGCGACCTCGACGGCGCCGGGATCGTCTCCGGAACGCCGCCAGGTGACGGCGTCGACGTCGATCCCGAGGTCCCCGACGGTCGGTTTGGCGGGGCGGGTCACGGGTTGCTCCTCAAGGTTTCTTGGCGACTCCGCCGTAGAACCAGCGGCCGGTGTCGTCGTCGGCTTCGACCGGGTCGTCACAGAACCAGAGGCCCATGTACGTCACCTGCGGGCGTGCGCCCTCGTACGGCGGCACCATCTGGAGGCCCTGGAAGAACGACTCGACCTGTTCCCGGTTGCGGAAGTAGATCATCGTGTTCGCGCTGCGGTAGATGCTGTAGATCGTCTGCACCGGACCGGGGCGCTGTTTGTCGGCGGTGACGTGGTTGAGTGCGAGGTAGCTGCCCGAGGCGAGGCGGTCCATGTAGTGCTTCGCGATGCCCCAGGGGTCCTGCACGTCGGCGATGAAGTGGAAAACGGCGGAGGCCAGGATCGCGACCGGCTTGTCGAGGTCGATCAGCCCACGGAGCGTGGGGTGGTCCAGCACATAGTCGACCTCGTCGAGGTTGGATTCCACGTACGCGGTGTTGGGGTCGTCCTCGATGAGCTTGCTGCCGAGCTCGACGGTGCGGGCGTCGAAGTCGACGTAGACGACGTGCGCGTCTGGTGCGTGCTCCTGCACCACCTCGTGCGTGTTCCGTTGTGTGGGCAGGCCCGCGCCGAGGTCGATGAACTGACGGATGCCGGCCACGTCGGCGAGCCACCTGGCGGAACGTTGGTGGAATGCGCGATTCGCCCACGCGGTCGCCTCGAGCTCCGGCATGGCGGTGCGTAGCCTGTCGGCCGCCTCCTTCTCCGCGAGCGAGTGGTTCGTGCCGCCGAGGTAGGCGTCGTACAGCCCGGCGGCGGTCGGTCCACTCTTCGTGTCAGGGGATTGCCCGGCGTCCGTCATGCTCGCTCCTCCAAGAGTCCGCACCGCAAGCATACGTGTGATTCGCAAACTCAAACATAGGAGCTTGTTCGACCGAAGTGATCATCGGGGTGGTGTACGCCTGTACCGCGCGTGAGGGCTTCTCGGCTCTCTGCAGCGCGAGGTGGGCGGCGGGAGACCGGCTCCAGCCAGGAGCAGACGTCCGCCCGCGTCGTCAGGTGGCCACGGCTGGTCCGGGGTGCGATACCACCACGCGCGCGCGGACATGGTGTCCGCTCGCGCAGCAACGCTGTCCGAACACCGCGGCAAGCTGTGTCGTGCCCGAACGCCCCGTGCCACCGACGAGTGTCCGGACGCGCGGCGGGGCAACCCGATATGCCGACGGCGGTCGCTCGGCGAACTCACAGGGGCTCTCCAGCCGGACCTCAGGTTGGAGGCGCACGATGGCGGGGCCGGGGTGAGGCGGCCGTCGAGCACCGGGGAGCAGTGATGACCGAGAACCGTGCCGCAGACGGGCCCGCCGTGCGGGTCGGCGACGCCGAGCGGGATGTTGCGGCACACGAGCTCGGTGAGCATTACGCCGTCGGCCGCCTCACCGCGGACGAGTTCCGCGACCGGCTCGGCCGGGTGTTCGCCGCACGCACCGAGGCCGACCTCGACGTCGTGTTAGCTGACCTGCCACGGTCCGTCGTCGAGTCACCCGTCGACCGTCGCAGCAGTCGCGTCCCGGTGCGGACGCTCGCCGCGGCGGGGCTGCTCGCGCTCGGCCTCGGCGCCGGTGTCGGCGTCGGCCACGCACACACCGGTCCGGATGGTCCGCAGGGCCCGCCCGGCCACGCCTTCCGCGTACATGGCGATCACCTGCACGGGCCCTGGACGAAGCCTGGTGGTTTCCGGCCCTGACCGCACCGCACCGCGCCACGTCAGCGGATGCCGAGCGTGGCGCAGGCCGCGTCGACCGCGGCGCGGCGGAGCGACGGGCGCGGTCCGACGAGCAGCGTGGTGAGCCGCTCCCGCCAGCCGATGTCCACGTGCACGAGGTCGGCAAGCGCGGCCCCCTCGGTGAACACGAGGCGAGCTCCTCTCGGTACTCGTAGTGCATGTGTCCGTCTATACGACTCCGAGCGCGTAGGGCCCGCGCGGGGCAGACTGAGTCCATGGTCAGCTCCGACTACTTCCTGCTCGACGAGGGGCTCGGCGACGAGGCGCGCGGCGTCCGTGACCGGGTGCGGTCGTTCGTCGACCGGGACGTCCTGCCCGTGATCAACGACTACTGGGAGCGCGCGGAGTTCCCGTTCGCGCTCGTGCCGAAGCTCGCGTCGCTCGGGATCGTCGGGTCGACGATCGAGGGGTACGGCTGCCCGGGGCTGAGCCGGCTCGCGGCAGGCGTGCTGGCGCGCGAGATGTCGCGCGGCGACGGCAGCGTCAACACCTTCCTCGGCGTGCAGTCCGGGCTCGCGATGGGGTCGATCGCCCTGCTCGGCAGCGAGGAGCAGAAGCAGCGCTGGCTGCCGGACATGGCCACCCTGCGTGCCGTGGGCGCGTTCGCGCTCACCGAACCCGGGCACGGGTCCGACGCCGTACGCCTCGAGACCAGCGCCCGCCGCGACGGTGACCAGTGGGTGCTCGACGGCGCCAAGCGGTGGATCGGCAACGGCACCTTCGCCGACCGCGTCGTCGTGTGGGCACGTGACGCCGGCGACGGCGAGGTCAAGGCGTACGTCGTCGAGAAGGACGCCGACGGCCTGTATCCCGACGGGTACTCGGCCGGGCTGATGACGGGCAAGGCCGGCAAGCGCGCGGTGTGGCAGGCCGAGATCAGCCTGCGCGGCGTGCGGGTACCGGCCGACAACCGGCTCGCGCACGCCGAGTCGTTCCGCGACGCCACGCGCGTGCTCAGCGCCACTCGCGGTGGTGCCGCATGGGAGTCGCTCGGCCACGCGATCGCGGCGTACGAGACTGCGTTGTCGTACGCGCGGGAGCGCGTCCAGTTCGGCCGGCCGATCGCCGGCTTCCAGCTCGTGCAGGAACGGCTCGCCACGATGCTGGCCGAGATCACGTCGATGCAGCTGTACTGCTTCCGGATGGCCGAACTGCAGGAGCAGGGCAGGTTCACCGGGCCGATGGCGTCGCTGGCGAAGCTGCACCACGCGCGCAGGGCCCGCGAGGTCTGCCTCGCCGCACGCGACATCCTCGGCGGCAACGGCCTGCTGCTCGAGCACCACGTCGCGCGGCACCTGAGCGACATGGACGTCGTGCACACCTACGAGGGCACGGACAGCGTCCAGGCCCTCATCGTCGGCCGCGACATCACCGGCCACTCCGCCTTCGCCTGATTCCGATCACCTCGACGAGGAGGAACCGTGACGTTCACCTACGACGCGACCGCCTACCGGACGTTCCTGGAACGCGAGTTCACCTACCTCGCGGGCTTCCGCCGCAACGTGCACCGCTACGCGGGCAACGTCGCGGTCACCGACCCCGCGACCGGCGAGCAGTGGACGTACGCAGAGCTCGGCGCGCGGGTCGACAGCCTCGCGGCCGGGCTGGCCGGCCTCGGCGTCCGCGCCGGAGACGTCGTGGTCTATCAGCTCTTCAACGGGCCTGAGTTCGCGCTGCTCTACCTCGCCACGCAGGTGTGCGGCGCCGTCGGCTCGCCGGTCAACTTCCGGCTCGCGTCCGGTGAGACCGCGTACGTCCTCGACGACAGCCGGCCGGTGATGTACGTCTACGACACCGACCTCACCGATGCGGCCGCGGACGCGCTCGAGCGGGCCGGGCACCGCCCGAAGGTGGTCGTCGCGGTCGGTTCCGCCGACCCGCTGCCCGGCGCGATCCGGTTCGAGCAGCTGCTGACCGCTTCGGGTACGCCGCCGGCGGTCACCCGCACGAGCTACGACGAGACCACGCGGCTCTACACGTCCGGCACCACGGGCATGCCGAAGGGCGTGCCGCTGAACAGCATGGTCGAGGTACTCACCGCCCACGACGTCATCATGCACTTCCCGCTGAGCCCGGAGGACCGCACGCTGAACATGACGCCGTGGTTCCATCGCGGCGGCCTCTACTCCGGCGGGCCCAACCCCGTCTTCTACCTCGGCGCCCAGGTCGTGCCGTTGCGCACGTTCGACCCGGCGCGCACGCTCGACCTCGTCGCCGAGTACGGCCTGACCCACCTCGTCGGCGCGCCCACGAACCTCGCGATGCTGGCGCGCGCGCAGTCCGAGCAACCGCGCGACCTGTCCACGTTGCGCGGCATCGTCACGATGGGAGCGCCGCTGGAACGCGAGGCGTGCCTGCGCTACCAGGAGGTGCTCACACCGCGCATCTTCAACGGTTACGGGACGACCGAGGCGTTCTGGAACACGTTCCTGCGTCCCGTCGACCTGCCCGAGCACGCGGGTGCCGCGGGCCGGGCGTGCACCGACGACGACGTCCGCGTCGTCCGCGTGCTCGACGACCGGCTGGCCCGTCCGGACGAACCGGTCGCCAAGGACGGCGCCGAGGTCGGCGAGGTGATCGTCCGGTCGCCGAAGTGCGGCTACGCGTACGCGAACTCGCCCGGGCAGGAGGAGGCCAAGTTCCACGACGGCTGGCTCTACATAGGCGATCTGGCCACGTGGGACGCCGAGGAGTTCGTGACGATCGTCGGGCGCAAGGACGACATGCTCATCTCCGGCGGCGAGAACGTGCACCCGGTGCAGGTGGAGGAGGCGCTCGACGAGCACCCGGGCGTCGCCGACGCGATCGTCGTCGGTGTCCCCGATCCGCAGTGGGGCCAACGCGTCGTCGCGTATGTCGTGCGCGCCGACGCGTCGCTCACCGCGGCCGACTGCGACGCGCACTGCCGCGCGCATCCGATGCTCTCGACGTTCAAGCGACCGCGTGCGTACCGCTTCGTCGACGAGCTGCCGGTGACCGCGACGGGCAAGAAGGTGCACTACCGTGCGCAGAACCAGGCGGTCCAGGACGACGCAGACGACCTGTTCGAGCGAGTGTGACGGTGAGGGGTACGAGCGTGGAATTCGGCGACTACGAACAGCTCCGGTTCGAACGCCACGACAACGGCGTGCTGCTCGTCACCATCGACCGGCCGGAGAAGTACAACGCCACCGACGAGCGGATGCACGGCGAGCTCGCACGTGTCTGGAGGGACGTCGCCGCGGATCCGGGCACCCGCGTCGCCGTGGTCACGGGAGCGGGCAACGCGTTCTCGGCCGGCGGCGACCTCGCGATGGTGGCGCGGATGGCCGGTGACCACGAGCGCGTCTCGCACATGCTCGGCGAGATGAGCGATCTCGTCTACAACATCATCGACTGCGAGAAGCCGATCGTCTCCGCGATCAACGGTGTCGCCGTCGGCGCCGGCCTCGTCGTCGCGTTGCTCGCCGACATCGCGATCTGCGCCGAGGACGCCCGGCTCGGCGACGGCCATGTCAAACTCGGCGTCGCCGCGGGCGACCACGCGGCAATCATCTGGCCGCTGCTCGCAGGCATGGCCAAGGCGCGGTACTACCTGCTCACGGGGGAGATGCTCACCGGCGCGGAGGCGGAGCGGCTCGGCATGGTGGCCAAGGCGCTGCCCCGCGAGCAGGTGCTCGAGGAGTCGTTGCGGGTCGCGCAGTCGCTTGCGACGGGAGCGCAGCAGGCCATCCGGCTGAGCAAGCGTGCTTTGAACGGCTGGCTGCGTTCTGCCGGTCCCGTCTTCGACCAGTCCGCCGCGTACGAGATGCTCACGTTCATGGGACCCGACGTACTGGAAGGTGTCGCGGCCCTGCGCGAGAAGCGCCCGCCGCGGTTCCCGTCCGCCTCATGATCGTGGCGACGGCTTCGCGGCGCGTTCCGCCGCGGCCAGGCCGTAGCCGGTGGGGTGCAGGTCGTCGACGACGCGCGTGACGCCGGTAACGTTCCGCGCCAGGTGGACGGCTAGACCGATCGTGCTGGCCGCGGCGATCTCGCCGGTCAGGGTGACGACGCCGCCCTCCACCGAGATGTCGGCGTCGGCGCACAGCGAGGGCAGGTAGCGGTCGAGCAGAGCCGTCACCTCGGCGCGGATGACCTCGTCGGAGCGGCCGGTCGTGAGCAGGTCGCTTGCGGTGACGACTCCCACCAGCCGGCCGGTGGAGGTGACGACGGGGAGACAGGGCACCCGTCCTACCGCCATCCGCCGGATCGCCTCGCCTATCGGGACGTCCGGCTCGACTGTCACGGCCGGCGCGGTCATGAGCGCGCCCACGTTGCCCTCGCGGCTGACGTACCGCCACAGCTTCGGCCGTCCGTTACGGATCCGCCGGCCGGGCACGAGGTCGACGAGGTCGGTGTCGGACACGACGCCGACCACCTGCCCGGCGCCGTCGACGACCGGCACGGTGCGCAGGTGCGACCCGGTGAGCAGCTCGACCAGCTCGGCCGCGGCACTGTCCGGGGACGCGACGACCACCTCGGTCGTCATCACGTCTCCGACCGTCGTCGGCTCGTCCATCAGCATGCTCTCCGTGCGGCTTCCCCGAACGATAAGTCCTGGGCGTCGGCGTACGCCAGAAGCGGTTGACGAGGGCACGTCAGTGGACGACCCGGTACTTGACATGCGTGACGGTGGGTGAGCCGACCACCTTCAGCGGTTCCATGCAGAGGTCTTCGACGCCGTCGAACGGGCGCTCGCCCGCGCCGAGCATGATCGGCCGCCCCCCCGGCGATGGCGACCTTCTGGTGCCGGCCGCCGCGCGGGCCTGGTCCATCGCGGCCCTGGCGCCCTCCGTGACGGACGCGAACGTCGTGCCTCCCTTCCGTTCCAGCGGCTCGCGCGGGTGATGCGTCAGGACGAACACGGGCGCGTGGTACGGCGGTTCCTCGCCCCACCAGCCGGTCCACGACTCGTCCCACTCGCCGTCGCCAACACCGAACATCTTCCGGCGCATGACGAACGCGCCGGCGCCGTCGTCCGCCGCGGTGAGGACCGCCGCGTCACCCTCCCTGCCCGGCTGGTCGGTCTGGAACATCCAGTCGTTGAGGCCATGGCGGAGAGCGTAGACCCTCGAACCTGGCCGCAAGGCGCGTAGCGTCTCGTCGTACGAAGGGAGAGCGAGGAGCGGCAGTGGACTTCTGGATCTGTGCGACGTGCGCGGTGGAGCACGCCGAGAAGGTCGAGGTCTGCGCGATCTGTGCGGACGAGCGGCAGTGGGTGCCGGCCGAGGGGCAGCGGTGGACGACGCTCGCCGAGCTGACGGAGTCCGGTACGCGCGCCGAGGTCGCCGAGCTGGAGCCGGGCCTGCTCGGCATCACGAGCGAGCCGAAGGTCGGCATCGGCCAGCAGGCGAAGCTGGTGTGCACTCCCGCGGGCAACCTGCTGTGGGACCCGATCGGCTACCTCGACGACGACGCCGTCGCCCGGGTGCGCGAGCAGGGGGAGACCGTAGCGATCGCGGCGAGCCACCCGCACATGTTCGGCGTCCAGGTCGAATGGAGCCGGGCACTGGGCGGCGTGCCGGTGCTCGTCGCGGAGGCGGACCTGTCCTGGGTGGCACGGCCGGCCCCCGTCATCCGGCCGTGGTCGGGCACGGTGGACCCGCTGCCCGGGGTGACGCTGAGCCAGCCGGGTGGCCACTTCCCGGGCAGCGCCGTCGTGCACTGGTCCGCCGGCGCGGACGGCAGGGGCGTGCTGCTGAGCGGCGACACGGTCTTCGCTAACCCGGACCGCACGTCGGTGAGCTTCATGCGCAGCTTTCCCAACCGCATCCCGCTGTCGGCGGCGGTCGTCGAGCGGGTCACGAAGCACGTCGAGCAGTTCGCCTTCGACCGTCTCTACGGCAACTTCGGGACGGTCGTCGACGCCGACGCGCGGGGCGTCGTCCGGCGTTCCGCCGACCGGCACATCGGCTGGGTGCGCGGCGACTTCGACCACCTCACCTGACCGGCCGGCGGAGGTGCCGGTCAGCCGGTGGGGAGCAGCCGGCCGAGCAGGCCGTGCGCCTCGTCGTCGGGACCTGCGCTGAACCAGACCGCGTCGGTGCCCCCGGACGTCGCGGTGCCGGGCAGCAGCGCCCACAGCCCGTCGATGACGACCGGCGTGCCGTCCGCTTCTCTGAGCTGGCCGCGGAAGTGCCCGCCGTCCGCGCTGAACACGTTGATCCGTCCGTCGCCGAAGTTGCCCACGAGCAGCGATCCCGCCGTACGCCCGAAGCTCGCCGGCGCTATCGCCATGCCCCAGGGCGCGTCCAGCGTGCCACGGCTCGCGATCCGCTGTTCGGACAGGCCGAAGTCCGTGTACCTGTCGACGACGCCGAGGCCCTGACCCTGCACCTCGTCCGCGGCGTCCGCGTCCTGCTTGGCGTAGCTCACGTAGACGGCGTCACCGAGCGCGGCGATGCCGAACGGCGCGAACCCGCGAGGCAGACGCCGGTCCTGGAAGAACTGCGGCGGCGTCTGGACCGGGTCGAAGTTGCCGTCGAACGCCTGCACCCGGCCGTTGTGGAAGTCCGGCGCGAGCAGGAACGGCCCGGCGGGAGTGTGGACGAGCGCGAGGCCCTTGAAGATCGCGCCGGGCACGTGCGCCACCTGTACGGCCGCACTGGGCGATGCGGTCGGGTTCCACGCCATGATGTCGCCGCTCTCGGTCGCGAAGATGAACCGCGCCGGCCCCGAGCCGCCCGGCCCGGTGACGGGGAAGGCGGTCGTGTCGTTGAACGCGATGCCGGTCGGCCCGCCGGCGACCGCGACCTCGATCGCGGAGACCTTCGTCACCGCGGTGCCGCCCGCGCCGCCCGTGTAGAGCGTCGACGAGTCGGACCCGTTGTTCGCCGACCAGACCGGCGTGGTCGGCCCGGACGTGAGCCCCCAGGAGTTCACCAGCTTGGGGTCGGTGACCGCCGCGCGGCCGGGAACGTCGGAGACGTCGTTGACCTGCTGGACGGTCGGGAGCGGGCCGCTCCCGTCGTCGGCCGCGACGGGGAGCGCGCCCGTCCCCACCGACAATGCCGCCGCGGCGAGCGCGGTGACGACCCAGTGGCCTGTTCTCCGGCCACGGTGCGATCCGTTGTTGGGCATGTGCCTCTCCCCGCAGTTCCGCGCGTCCGGCCACCCCCGCGACCGCGGCGTCCCTGCCGCGGCGCGGACGCACTCCACGTCGGTACCTACGTGCCCAGGGAACGCGAGGTTCAGCGGCGGGACGGTCGGTGACCGTCGTGCTGGCCGCGCACGACGGCGTGCCCCTTGCCCCTGGCGACCATCCAGCGGTTGACCGGCGTCGCGACGACGAACGCGATCAGCAGGGACAGCGCGAGGGACACCCAGAACAGCGCGGTCGTCACGCCGGCGTCGATCGCTGCGGGTACGACCACCATGACCGCGTTGTCGACGATCTCCATCACCGCGATCGACGCGGTGTCGGCTGCCAGCGCGACGCCGAGCGCGGCACGCGGGCCGAGTCCGCCGCGCATCACGCCGCGCATGGTGAGCGCGTAGCCGAACACGAACGCGAGCGCCACCGAGAGGACCACCGTGCCGGCGTTGTGCAGGCCGAGGGAGGTCCCGAGCACCATCCCGAGCACCTCGCCGACGGCGCAACCGGTCAGGCAGTGCAGCGTGGCCAGCGCGGCCATCCGCCAGGTCCCGCCGCTCGAGTGACTCCCCGTCGTCTGCACCGGTGCGGACATGCGTGTCCTCCTATACCCATGGGGGGTACGGGAACCGGCGAGGCCGTCGGCTCATTCCCGCCGGCGAAGGGCGCGTGAGACCGCTCACGTAGCCCGGCGGTTCCGTTCACCGCTTTGCTACGGTGGTTCCTGGTGGTGAACTCGTTTCCGCTCGACGACCGCGGGTATGCGTCGGGCGTGATGCGGCAGCGAGAACTCGGATCGGGTGTCCGGTGGGGACACCGTGCAAGGGTGCGCGATACCCGACGCTCCGTGCCGCAGGCCCCCTGATCCGGCCACCCTGTGTCATGTCCGTACGGGCCAGGCGGCGCTGCCGGCTCACCCGCTCCGCCACGATCCGGTCGGGGCGACTCACGAGGGAGACCAATGCAACACGAGGACGTGCGATGACGTTCGGGCAGCGCGTCACAGCTGAGCGCACGGTGACCCCGCGCCGGTCCTGGCCGGTGCTGTGGCAGTGCGCGACCTGGCCGGTGCTGGTCGCGGCCGCGTCCGGCCCGCTCGCGGCGGCTGGTCTCATCGCCGCCGCCGAGGTGTCGTGGCTACTCGTCCTGGCGGTGACCGCCGCCGGCGCGGTCCTGAGCGGCGGTCTCACGCTGGTGCTCGCGAGGCGTCGCCGGACGGGACGCGGCCGTGCCGGCATGCTGTTCGGGAGTCTCCTGGCGGCCTGCTGGGCGCTGGCGGCGCTGGTGCTCCTGCCGCTCGCGGCGCCGTGGGCGCTGGCGGCCGGCCTGCTCGTGGGACTCGCGAGCGCCTGGGTCGTCCTCGCCGAGGCGCGGCAGCGGCTGCGGGAGTCCCGCGGCGCGTGGCGACTCCCGACGGCGTTCGCCGCGGTGCCACGCCGCTACCAACGCGCGGTGCTGCGCGGCAGGTCGGCCGAGCAGCTGTGCCGGATGTGGGACGCGGCCGGGCGCGAGATGGGCCAGGTCGCCCATGTCGACGCGCTCTCTGACTACCTGGAGCTGCGGCGGCTGCTGCTCGCGGAGCTCGAGCGACGCGACCCGGCGGCGTTCGCGAAGTGGCTCGAGCACGCCGACGCGGGGCACATCTGGGAGTGGCTGGTTCCCGGGCACCGCGCTCAGTCGTAGCTGATGACGACGCGGCGGTTCTTCCTGCGCCCGACGGGGTCGTCGGAGCCGCCGGGCTTCGTGTTCGACGCGACCGGGTCCTTCTCGCCCTTACCGGTCGCCGTGCAGCGCAGCCGCGAGTTCGTCACCTTGCCCTGCAGGTACGCACGTACGGCCGCGGCGCGGCGACGGGAAAGCGAGAGGTTGTACGCGCGCGAGCCGATCGAGTCGGTGTACCCGGTGACGGTCGCCTTCGTGACGCCGGGGTGGTCGAGCGTCCGTACGACGTCGTCGAGGACGGTGGTCGCGTCCGGCGAGAGCTTGGCGCTGTCGAACGCGAACAGCACGTCCGCGTCGACGGTGAACGTGCGCTTCCGCTGCTTCGGCCGCAGGTCGACGATGCGCGGTTTCAGCGTGACGACGCGGGGTTTCAGGTCGACGATGCGCGGTGACGGCAGTGGCGGGGCGGCCGCCGCCGGCTGCGCCGCGACGAGCAGGGCAGCCAGGCAGACACCGGATGCGAGTGAACGGGCCAGAACGCGCATCGGCTACCCCTCGATCCGGACGCCGGGGACGGTGGCGACGCCGGCCCTGACGGTCACCTGGTCGACGCTCGCGGGCGGCGCGGCCACCTCGGCGACGTAGTAGCGCCTGACACCGGGCCCGAAACCGCTGTCTCCGATGGCCGTCCACGTATGGCTACACAGGCACGGGCTGTCGTCGCCGTCCTCGATGAACGTCTTGTACTCCTTCAGCCCGGTCCCGTCGACGAGGGCGACCCGCCTCGCGTCGTGGACCGAGACCGCCGGGTTCTCGTCGAGGTCCTCGGTGGCGTAGCCGAGGTCGATGTCCGCGTCGCCGACGTTGTGCAACGCGAACACCACCTGGACCATCGCGTCCGTCCGCTTCACGACGTACAGCTCGAAGTCCATGCCGTCGGTGCTCGTCGGCACCGTCGCCATCGGCTTGGCGGGGACGTCGGCCGACACCGGACCGGCGGTGGCCGCGTCGAGGTGGAACGTCATCGGCCGGGTCGTGGCGTCCTGGTCCCCGGCGCAGCCGGACGGGCTCGCGGCGAGCGTGAGCACCGTCGCGATCGCGGCGACCGCTCTGCCCGCGATCATGACGTGATCCTCGCGGAGTCGATGTCGACGCTGCCGGCCTTGACGGTCACCTCGGTGACGTCGGGCGGCGGCGCGGCCACGACGGCGGCGTAGTACCTGCGCTTGCCCCCTCCGAGCTTGCCCTCGCCGATGACGTTGAAGGTCTCGCTGCACAGGCACCGGCCCTCGCCGCCGTCCTCCCGGAACGTCAGGTATTCCTTCAGGCCCTTGCGGTCGACGAGCGCGACAGCGCTCGCGGCGTGCACCGCGGCGGCGGGACTCTCGTCCAGGCTCGCCGTGGGAGCGTCGAGGTCGACGTCGGAGCCGCCGGTGTTGTGCAGGGCGAACACGACGTCGACGACCTGGCCGGACCGCCGCAGCACGAACAGCTCGAAGGCGAGGCCCGGCGTGCCCGTCGGCGCGGACGCCACCGGATCGGTGGGTACGTCGACGGCGAGCGGACCCGCGCTCGTGGCGGCGAGGTCGAACCGCATCGCGCGGGACGCCGCCGGCTCGTCGTGGCGTGCGCAGCCGCTGCCGACGAGCGCCAGCGCGAGCACGCAGGCGAAGGTGGACACGGCACGGATCGTCGTACGCATCGGCGTCACCCCTCGATCCTCGCGCCGGCGATGTCGGCCAGGCCCGCCCGCACGGTCACGGTGGACACGTCCGCAGGCGGCGCGGCGACCTCGGCCAGGTAGTACGACCGGTCGCCCGAGCTCGGGCTCCCGGTGTCGCCGGTGGTGTTCCAGGTGGTGCTGCAGAGGCAGTCGCCGTCCTGCCCGTTCGCTCGGAACGTCTTGTACTCCTTCAGGCGCGCGGTGTCGACGATCGCGACCTTGCTGGCGTTGTGGGACGCGACCGTCGGGTCCTCGTCCAGGTCGTAGGTGACCTCGCCTGCGCTGTAGTCGCCGGCCGGGTGCCGGAGCGCGAACACGACCTGGACGGCGTCGCCGGCGCGGTGCAGCGCGTACAGCTCGACCGTCACGTCCTTGGTGCCCGTCGGCGCCGTCGCGACCGGTTGTTCCGGCACCCGGACGGAGACCTTGCCGTACGCCTTCGCCTCCAGCGAGAAGGTGAGCGTGCGCTGCGGTGCGGCCGACTCGTGCTGCGGCCTCTTCGCCCCCGGGGGCTTGGTGCAGCCCGCCGTCACGACGGCGACCAGGAGGACGGGCAGCGCCGCACGGTGCCACGCCCGACGGCGTCGGTGAACCATGCGCCGAGGTTCCGGCGCCGGGCTTGACGAACGCTTGACGAGGCGCCGTCGCCCGGCGGCCGGCCTCCGTTTGATCGTTTCGATCCTGGGCAGCTGTGGGGGGCACGGTGCCCGGGGGGAGCCAACGGAAAGGCAGGATCGTGGGAATCGGAGCAGCGATACTGCTCATCGCCATCGGGGCCATCCTGGCCTTCGCGGTGCATGTCAGCGTCTCCGGCGTCGACATCACCGTCGTCGGCTGGATCCTGATGATCGTCGGTGTGATCGGTCTCGTCCTCACCCTCACCATCTGGTCCCCGTGGCGGCGTCGTCGGGCCACCGACGGCGTGGTCGAGGAGCGGCGCATGTACCGCGACGGGCCACCGCCGCCCTGACCGACGGTGTCGCGGGCAGGCTCAGGCGTTGCGCATCCGACGCAGCTGCGCCCGGGCCGTGGCCCGGTGCGCCCAGCGGAGCACCCGCGACGCGGTGAGCAGCGCGATCGCCGCGACCAGCAGCCAGACCTCGTGGTGGCCGAAGACGCCGGCGAACAGGCAGGGCAGCTCCTGCCGGCACGTCTTGTGCTCGAGCCAGCGTGGCGCGTGGACGCGCGACGGGGTTCGCCAGAGGGAACCGTCGACGTCCACCGCGCACCTCGGTCACTCGGAAGACCTGTACAACAACGACTATCGCCACAATGCGCTCATTGGTCCAACCGGACGTGCCTGTGGCTACCTGCGGTGCCGGAACGCGCGTCCCAGGCCCAGGTCGGCCGCGTCGCCGGGTGTCGGCGTCGGTCCCGTACGTCGCTCGGACGACTCAGCCCGACCCGGCTGATCCCGAGCGCGTCGGCGTGCCGGCGTCCGGATCGAGCAGCGGCGAGCGGGACAGCAGGACCGTCCCCACTCCGATCAGCACCGCCCCGGCGGCGACGCCGACGAGGAACGGCCCGGACTGGGCCTCCTCGTGGAACGCGGCGAGGCCCCAGGCGACGGAGACGAGCGGGTTGGTCAGCGTGAACCCCGGCTGCGAGGCCACCAGGTTGCCCGCCTGCAGGGCGTTCTGCAGCAAGAAGAACGCCGACGGCCCCACCACGGCGACACCGTAGGTCTGCCAGGTGGCGAACAGGTTCCCGCCGTGCGCGACGGCCGCGCCGACGCCTGCGATGAGCGACGAGTTCAGCCCGAACGCCGCGCCCGTCGCGATGCCCAGCAGCGCCGCCCGGTGCTCGTGCCTGCCGACGTAACCGAGGACGACCAGCGCGCCGACGACGGCGACGTTGGCCGCGCAGCCGACCAGCCAGACCTGCCAGGGCACGGCCGACGGGTCGCCACCCACCGGGCTCAGGCACGTGACGAACGCGGCGAGCCCGGCGGACTGCATCGCCAGCGCCGTCCAGTCCCGCCGGCCGATCCGCAGCTTGAACGTCATGGACGCGAGGACGAGGGTCAGCGGCAGCTCCGCCACGAGCAGCGGCTGGACGAACGCGATCCGGGACAGCGAGATCGACACCGCGTGCAGCACGAAGCCGGCGGTCATCGCGGCGATGCCCAGGAACCACGACGGGCGCCGCGCGAGGTCGAGGAACATCCGCAGCGAGAACGCCCGTGTGTCCGGCTCGTCCCGCGTGGCGCGGCGCTGCAGCACGGACGCCGACGCGTTCGACAACGCCGCCGCGAGCATCAGGAGCACACCGATCACGACGCTCCGTCTACCCCGGGCGGTGCGTTCCACCGTTTCGGGGTAGGTGACCGAAAGCGGAACCAGACGGAAGCGAGGACCAGGTGGGTCGTGATCCGGTGGACATCGCGTCGATGTTCCCGCCGCAGGTGCTGCGCCAGTACGCGCTGCTCGCGGACGGCGAGCGCGGTGCGCTGATCGGCCCGCACGGCGACATCGCGTGGATGTGCGCGCCCCGCTGGCACTCCGACGCGGTGTTCTCGACCCTGATCGGCGGCGGCGGTGCGTACGTCGTGACGCCGTGCGGAACGCGGCACGTGTGGGGCGGCTACTACGAGTCCGGCGGCCTGATCTGGCGCAGCCGGTGGATCACCACCGAGGGCGCGATCGAGTGCCGGGAGGCGCTGGCGTATCCCGGCGACCCGGGCCGGGTGATCCTGCTGCGCCAGGTCGCCGCGCTGCACGGGGACGCCAAGGTCCGGGTACTGCTCGAGCCACGCGCCCGCTTCGGCCACTACGCGAACGGCCACCTGTCGTGCCACGACGGCGTCTGGACCGGGCGCACGGGACCGTTGCGGTGGCGCTGGACCGGCGCCGCCGACGCCGTCCCCGTCCCCAGCGCGCACGGCGCTGGGGAGGTGCTCGTGGCCGAGCTCGTCGTGCCCGAAGGCGAACGGCACGACCTGGTGTTCGAGATCGCGGACGAGCTGGCGCAGGACCTCGTCGACCCGCGCACGTCGTGGGCGGCGACCGAGGCGACGTGGGCGAGGGGACACCCGGACCTGCACGCCGCCGTCGCGCAACGCGACGCCGGACATGCCTGGGCCGTGCTGCGCGGGCTGACGAGCACGGGCGGCGGCACGGTCGCGGCGGTCACCATGAGCCTGCCGGAGCGTGCCGGCGCGAACCGCAGCTACGACTACAGGTACGCGTGGATCAGGGACCAGTCCTACGCCGGCCTGGCCGCCGCGGCGGCAGGTGCCACCGACCTGCTCGATCGGTCGACGGGCTTCATCACGGCGCGGCTGTTGGCCGACGGGCCGCGGATGCGTCCGGCGTACACCGTGACCGGCGACGTCGTGCCCGGCGAGGAGCAGCTCGGCCTGCCCGGCTATCCCGGCGGCACCGACAAGGTCGGCAACTGGGTGAACCGGCAGTTCCAGCTGGACGCGTTCGGCGAGGCACTGCAGCTGTTGGCGGCGGCCGCGCGCCTCGACCGGCTGGACGCGGACGGCCTGCGCGCGATCCAGGTCGCCGTTGACGTGATCGGCGAGCGGTGGCGGGACGCCGAGGCGGGGATCTGGGAGCTGGATGACCGATGCTGGACGCAGTCCCGGCTCGCGTGCGTGTCCGGGCTGCGCGCGGTCGCGGAGCGGCCCGGCCTCGGCCTCGACGTCCCCGCCGTCACGACGCTGGCCGACACGATCCTCGCCGACACCGCGGCCAGCAGCCTGCACCCCGACGGGTACTGGCAGCGCAGCCCGGACGAACCGGGAGTCGACGGCTCGCTGCTGCTCGCGCCGGTGCGCGGTGCGCTGCCCCGCGACGACCCGCGCACGAGGGCGACGTTGCGTGCGGTGCACGAGCAACTCGTGGACGACGGTTTCGTCTACCGCTTCCGCCACGACGAGCGAGACCTCGGCGAGGCCGAGGGCGCGTTCCTGCTGTGCGGGTTCATGCTCGCCCTGGCCGAGCACCAGCAGGGCCGCCACTGGCACGCCGCCCGCTGCTTCGAGCGCAACCGCGCGGCCTGCGGGCCGCCCGGGCTGTTCTCCGAGGAGTACGACGTCACCCAGCGCCAGTTGCGCGGCAACCTGCCGCAGGCGTTCGTCCACGCCCTGCTGCTCGAGACCGCCGCGACCCTCGTCCCACCGGACGCGGAGCGGGTTCCGCTGTGACCCGCGTTGTCGGTGCCTCTCCCTAACGTTGGGGTCGGGCCGACAGTGGAGGGCGAGAGATGCCGCAGCGCGAGGTCGACGTCGAGGTCGTGGGGCCGTGGTCGCTGGAGACGAGCAGGGCGTTCTGGGAGGGTTTCACCCCGGCGGCCCTGCCTGCCGGCGCCACGGACGCTTTGCGCGCGGTGTTCTGCGTCGAGGGCGACTGGCGTCGCGCTGCGGTCGAGGTGACCCAGCACGACGGCACGGCAACCGTGGTCGCGTCCGGCAGCGGTGACCTCGACACCGCCGTCACGCAGGCGTGCCGGTTCCTCTCGTTGGACGTCGACGCACGCGCCTGGCCCGACGTCGCCCGCCGCGACCCGGTCATCGCCGACGCGCAGGCCAGGCTGCCGGGGCTGCGGCCCTGCGGTTTCCACTCGCCGTACGAGGCCGCAGCGTGGGCGGTGCTCTCTCAGCGCATCCGCATCGTGCAGGCCGCGCGGCTTCGCGACGACCTCGTCGCCCGGCACGGCGACGACGGCGCGTTCCCCGCCCCCCAGGTGCTCCGCGGACTCGACCTCGACCTGCCGGGGCGGAAGGCCGAGTACCTGCACGCGGTCGCGGAGGCCGCGCTGGACGGGCTGCTCGACGGCGCCCACCTGCGCTCGCTCACCCCTGACGACGCCGTCGCCGCCGTGCGTGAGGTCAAGGGCCTCGGACCGTTCGCCGCCGAGCTCGTCGTCATCCGCGGCGCGAACGCGCCCGACGCCGTTCCCGGACACGAGCGCCGGCTGGACGCGGAGCTCACGGAGCGGTACGGCCCCGGCCACACTCTCGCGGAGGTGTCACCTGCCTGGCGTCCGTTCCGCACCTGGGCGGCCGTACACCTGCGTGCGCTCCGTGAGGCCCGCACCCACGAGATCGGCGGCCGGTCCGCACCCGATCGCGGCGCCGTGGATATCGACGCGCCACGGGGGTAGCCGATACGTCCCGCCCGTGTCGAGCGGGCGGGCCGTAGAGGTATGGAGGAACGCTGATGAGCGCCGGTGACAAGGCGAAGCAGAAGGCCGAGGAGATGGCGGGACGGCTCAAGAAGAAGACCGGTGACGCCATCGACAACGAGCAGATGCAGG
>JAFMQP010000115.1 GCA_017354575.1 Acidothermales bacterium
CTCGCCCGAGGCGATGAGGCTGCCACCGCGATACGGTCGATCGCATGCTCGTCGTCCCCGCCCGGTTCAACGGTCCCCCGCGCTCGGCGAACGGCGGTTACGTCGCGAGCCGGGTGGCGTCGTACGTCGGCGTCACCTCCGCCGACGAGACCGCGCCGCACGGCGTCGAGCCGCGCGCGGTCACCGTCGTGCTGCGCTCCCCCGTCCCGCTCGACACCGCCCTCGACGTCACGGTCGACGGCGCCGACGTCACCGTCGAGCTCGACGGCGTGCGCCTCGCCGAGGCCCGTCCCGGCGACCTCGACACCGACCCGCTCGAGCCGGTGAGCTACGCCGACGCGGCCGCGGCCCGCGAGCGGTTCGCCGGGCGGGTGCGGCACCCGATGCCCACCTGTTTCGGCTGCGGCCCCGCCCGCGGCGAGGGTGACGGCCTGCGCATCGCCCCGGGCGCCGTCGGCGAGTGCCGCGTGGCGACGTCGTGGCTGCCGGACGAGTCGCTGCTCCCGGACGGCGACGAGTCGGGCGCCATCCCGGCGGAGTTCGCCTGGACCGTCCTCGACTGCACGGCCGGCTGGGCGTGGGACTTCGGCGCGGAGGCCGCCCTGCTCGGCACCGTCACCGGCATCGTCGACGAGGCCCCGTACGCAGGTGACAAGTGCGTCGCCGTCGCCGGCGTCCTCGGCCGCGAGGGACGCAAGGTGCGCACGGCGTCGACGCTCTACGACTCCGACGGCCGCGTCCTCGGCCGCGCGCAGTCGGTCTGGGTCGTCGTCGAGCCCGGGCGGTTCGCCGCGACCGCCTGACCGCACCGCTACGCCGCGGGATGGTGGGAGTCGTACCTGACGAACCGCGGGAAGCCGACCGCGAGCAGCACCGTCGTCACCATGCACGCCAGCCCGCCGATCACGACCGACGCCGGTTCCCCCGTCCACGTCGCGACGGTGCCGGCCCGCATGTCGCCGAGCCGCGGGCCGCCCGCGACGACCGCGGTGAACACGCCCTGCAGCCGCCCCCGCATCCGGTCCGGCGAGGCGACCTGCATGATCGTGTTGCGGTAGACCGCGCTCACCATGTCGGCGCAGCCCGCGACCGCCAACAACACCACGCCGAGCCACAGCAGCGACGAGAGCCCGAAGCCGGTGACCGCCGCTCCCCAGGCCAGCACCGCGAGCACGACGGCGAGGCCCTGCCTGCGGACGCGGCCCAGCCAGCCGGAGAACAGCGCGCCGCCGAGCGCGCCGATCGCCGGCGCGGCCATCAGCAGGCCGACGGTGCGCGAGCCGCCGCCGAACACGTGCGCGGCGAGGCCGGGGAACAGCGCCCGCGGCTGCGCGAGCACCATCGCGCCGATGTCGAGGAGGAACGTCATGAGCACGTTGCGGCGGGTCCCGAGGTACGCGAAGCCCTCGACGACCGTACGCAGCCCGGCCCGCCGCGCCGGGCCCTCGGGCGGTATCGACGGCAGCCGCCACATCGCGTACAGCGCGGCGGTGAACGTGACCACGTCGACCCCGTACGCCGACTGCACGTGCCACACCGCGATGACGGCGCCGCCGATGAGCGGCCCCACGGTGAAGCCGAGGTTGAACGAGATCTGGCCGAGTGCGTTCGCCGCCGGCAGCAGGAGCGGCGGCACCAGCCGCGGGATCATCGCGGACCGGGTCGCGTTGTTGACGGCGAAGCACGCCGCCTGCAGGCCGACGACCACGTAGACCAGCGCCACCGAGCCGAGGCCCAGCAGCGCCTGCGCGAGCAGCACACCGGACAGCACCCACAGCGCGCACGACGTGACCACGCCGAGCACCCGCCGGTCAACGACGTCCGCGATCGCGCCGCCGTACAGGCCGAACACGACCAGCGGCACCAGCGAGACGCCGCCGACCAGCCCCACGGCGAACGACGACCTGGTGAGGTCGTACACCTGGATCGCGACCGCGACCTGGGTCATCTGCTGGCCGAGCTGCGAGACCGTGAGCCCGAACCACAGCCGCCGGAACGGCACCGAGACACGCAACGGCTCCGTGTCCACGACCACCGCGCCCACGAACCGCCGCCACCCGACCCGTCCGGAACGGCCGGGACGCCGCTCGGTCACCCCGCCCCGCCCCCGCCGAGAGCCAGCCAAAGCGTCGACGAAACCGGGCGAGAGCGACCTGCCGCAGCGGTCACGGAGCCAGCCGGTCGACACGCCAGCCGGTCGGCGTCCTGCTGTAGCTCAGCCGGTCGTGCATCCGGTCCCCGCGCCCCTGCCAGAACTCCACGGTCGCGGGGACGATGAGGAACCCGCCCCAGAAGTCCGGCAGCGGGACCTCGACGTCGCCGGGCCAGCGCTCCTGCAGCGCGGCGTACCGCTGCTCGAGCACGTCCCTCGACGCGACGACGGCCGACTGCTCCTCGCTGGCCCACGCGCCGAGCCGCGACCCGCGCGGCCGCACCCCGAAGTACGCCGCGCTGTCCTCGCGGCTGACCTTCTCGGCCCGCCCGCGGACGACGACCTGCCGCTCCAGCGGGTACCACGGGAACGTCGCGCTGATCCGCGGGTTCGCCGCCAGCTCGCGTCCCTTCCTGGACAGGTAGTTCGTGTAGAAGACGAAGCCGCGCTCGTCGTACCGCTTCATCAGCACGCTGCGCGTGCTCGGCTGGCCGTCGGTGTCGACCGTCGCGACGACCATCGCGTTCGGCTCGACCACGGCGTCGCCGTGCGAGGTGGCGTCGGCGAACCAGCGGTCGAACTGGGTCATCGGATCGGGGGCGAGGTCGGACTCGTCGAGACCGGCCAGAGCGTACGAGCGGCGCAGCTCGGCGGGATCGGGATGGCTCACACGATGATCGTGCCACGCCGGCGCTGCGATGGGTGTGATGTGCCGGACATCCCGGGCGAGTGGCACGATACCCGCCGGTAGGAGTTGAATGACAGCTCCGAATCGATGGCCGCTACCAGCGGCCGGGGTGAACGGGAGAGGTTGGATGTCCGACTTCAAACCCGGGCTCGAGGGCGTGATCGCGTTCGAGACCGAGATCGCCGAACCGGACAAGGAGGGCGGCGCCCTCCGTTACCGCGGCGTCGACATCGAGGACCTGGTCGGCAAGGTCACCTTCGGCCACGTCTGGGGCCTGCTCGTCGACGGCGAGTTCGCGCCCGGGCTGCCGCCCGCCGAACCGTTCCCGTTGCCCGTGCACTCGGGCGACGTCCGCGTGGACGTGCAGTCGGCGCTCGCGATGCTCGCGCCGGTGTGGGGACTGCGTCAGCTCTACGACATCACGCCGGAGCAGGCGCGCGACGACCTCGCGCGCGCGGCGGTGACGGCGCTGTCTTTCATCGCGCAGTCGATGCGCGGTACCGACAAGCCGATGGTCCCGCAGGCCGAAGTCGACAAGGCCCAGACGATCACCGAGCGGTTCATGATCCGCTGGCTCGGCGAGCCGCGTCCCGAGCAGGTGAAGGCGGTCGACGCGTACCTCGTGTCCGCCGCGGAGCACGGCCTGAACGCCTCCACGTTCACCGCGCGCGTGATCGCGTCGACCGGCGCGGACGTCGCCGCGGCGCTGTCCGGAGCGGTTGGTGCAATGTCCGGCCCGCTGCATGGTGGTGCGCCTGCTCGTGTTCTGCACATGATCGAGGAAGTCGAGCGCACCGGCGACGCCGTACAGTACGTGAAGTCCGAGCTCGACAAGGGCGACCGGCTCATGGGTTTCGGCCACCGCGTGTACCGCGCCGAGGACCCGCGTGCGCGCGTGCTGCGGCGTACGGCCAAGGAGCTGGGCGCGGAACGCTACGAGGTGGCGGCGGCGTTGGAGAAGGCGGCGCTCGAGGAGCTGCGCGCCCGCAAGCCCGACCGCGTGCTCGAGACCAACGTGGAGTTCTGGGCGGCCATCGTCCTCGACTTCGCCGGCGTGCCCGCCGACAAGTTCACCGCGATGTTCACCTCGGCGCGCACAGCAGGCTGGAGCGCGCACATCCTGGAGGAGAAGAAGACGGGCCGGCTGATCCGTCCGTCCGCCCGCTACGTCGGCCCGGCGTCCCGGCCCGCGGCGGACGTCGCCGGTTACGACAAGGTCGGGTCCAGCGGCTGAGCGTGAGCGTATAGCCTCGAAACGTGGCTGATCTCGACACACGCATCGTCATCCCCGCAGAGCTGGTTCCCGCCGACGGACGGTTCGGGTGCGGACCGTCCAAGGTACGCACCGAGGCGCTCGCCTCGCTGGCCGAGACGGGCACGCGCCTGCTCGGCACGTCGCACCGGCAGGAGCCGGTCAAGTGGCTGGTGCGGCAGGTGCGCGACGGCGTACGCGAGCTTTTCGGCCTGCCCGACGGTTACGAGGTCGTGCTCGGCAACGGCGGCTCGACGGCGTTCTGGGACGCGGCGGCGTTCTCGCTCGTCAGGGAACGGTCGCAGCACTACGTGTTCGGCGAGTTCTCGAGCAAGTTCGCCGCGGCCACGCGGTCGGCGCCGTGGCTCGCCGACCCTGCGGTCGTCGAGGCCGAGCCCGGCTCACATCCCGACCCGACCACGACCGACGGCGTCGACACGTACGCGCTGACGCACAACGAGACGTCCACCGGTGTGGCGATGCCGGTGCAGCGACTGCGTTCGGACGGGTCCCTCGTCGTCGTGGACGCCACGAGCGGTGCCGGCGGACTCCCCGTCGACCCGGCGCAGTTCGACGTGTACTACTTCGCACCGCAGAAGTGTTTCGCGTCCGACGGCGGGCTCTGGGTGGCGGCGTTCTCGCCGGCGGCGCTGGAGCGCGTCGCCGAGGTCAAGGCGTCCGGCCGGTACATCCCCACGTTCCTCGACCTGGCCACGGCGATCGAGAACTCGCTGAAGGACCAGACCTACAACACGCCCGCGATCGCGACGCTGTTCCTGCTCGCCGACCAGCTCGACTGGCTGAACGAGAACGGCGGCCTGCCGTGGGCGACGCAGCGGACGGCGGAGTCGGCGGCGCGGCTGTACCAGTGGGCGGAGAAGTCCGCGGCGGCGGAGCCGTTCGTCAAGGACCCGGCGCAGCGCTCCACCGTCGTCGGCACGGTCGACTTCGCGGAGAGCGTCGACGCCAAGAAACTGGCCGCGGTGCTGCGCGCCAACGGCATCGTCGACACCGAGCCGTACCGCAAGCTCGGCCGCAACCAGCTGCGTATCGGCATGTTCCCGGCCGTCGACCCGGCCGACGTCAGCGCCCTGACCGCCTGCATCGACCACGTCCTCGACCGGATCTAGCGACATGCGCGTGCTGGTCACCGGCGGGGCCGGGTACATCGGGAGCCATACGGTCGTCGCGCTGGTGGAGGCGGGCCACGAGGTCCGCGTCGTCGACAGCCTGGTCAACGCGCACCGTGCCTCGCTCGACCGCGTGCGCACCATCACCGGCGTGGACGTGCCGCTCCACGTCACCGACCTCCGGGACGCCGACGCGCTCGGCAAGATCTTCGCGGACGGGTCGTTCGAGGCGGTCGTGCACTTCGCCGGGCTCAAGGCCGTCGGCGAGTCGGTGGCGCAGCCGTTGCGCTACTACGACAACAACCTCGGCTCCACCATCAGCCTGTTGCAGGTGATGGAACGCCACGGCGTCGACGCCCTGGTGTTCAGCTCGTCCGCCACCGTCTACGGCGTCCACGACGCCGTCGACGCCATGCCGCTGCGCGAGGACCTTCCCCTCGGCGCGGTCAACCCGTACGGCGAGACGAAGGTGCAGATCGAGCGCATCCTCACCGACGTCGCCGACGCGGACGACCGACTGCGGTTCGCCGTGCTGCGCTACTTCAACCCGGTCGGCGCGCACCCGTCCGGGCTCATCGGCGAGGACCCGCAGGGCATCCCGAACAACCTCGTGCCGTACCTCGCGCAGGTCGCCGTCGGCCGCCGCGAGAAGCTGCTGGTGTTCGGCGACGACTACCCGACGCCGGACGGCACCGGCGTCCGCGACTACATCCACGTCATGGACCTCGCCGACGGCCACGTCGCCGCGCTCGCGCATCTCGCCGAGTTCCCGGGCGCCAACGCGTGGAACCTCGGCACCGGCCGGGGCTCCTCCGTCTACGAGGTGCTGCACGCGTTCGAGCGCGCCGTCGGGCACGAGCTGCCGTACGAGGTCACCGCGCGGCGTCCCGGCGACGCGCCCGTCTCGTACTGCGATCCCGGCAAGGCCGAACGCGACCTCGGCTGGCGGGCCGTCCGCTCCCTCGACCAGATGTGCGCGGACCACTGGCACTGGCAGCGCGACAACCCGAACGGGTACGCCGCCGACTAGCTACTCCCGCAGCCAGTACGGCACCGAGTCGTCGCCCCGCTTGCCGCGACGCCCGAACCCCAACCCGAACCGGGGGCGCCCGGCGGTCCGGCGCCCCGGCTGCACCGCGCGCCGGCCGCCGGCGTCGGGGCCCGGCCCGCCGTCGCCGTACCGTTGGTCGAACGCCGGCTCGTACGGCTGCCCCTGCGGAGGCACCGGCGTCGCTCCCTGCGGAGGCACCGGTGGAGATCCCTGCGGAGGTGGTGGCGGCGGAGGTGCCGGCCCGGCCGGCTCGGCATACGCGGGCGGCGGGTACGGCTCGTCCCGCTCGTACCTGCGGTAGGCGCGGGAGCCCGCGCCGCCGCCGTGGCCGCCCTCGTACGCGGGCGTCCGCTTGCGCAGGAGCAACGCCATCAGCACCGCGATCGCGGCGATGACGAACGGGCCGATGATGAACGCGAGGTTGATCGCCCCGTCGCCGCCGCCGCCGCTCGCGCCGGATGTGCCGCTCGGGGTCGCCGACGGCTTCGGCGAGCTCGACGACGTGGCGAGCGCGCCGCTGACCTTCACCCGCAGCACCTTGCTCTTCGCCCCGGTGCCGCTCAGCAGCAGCGAGCTGCCGTCCGTGGTGTACGCGATGCCCTTGCCCTGTGGCGGCTCCGGCAACGCCATCGTGCCGACCTGCTTATCCGGCGCGGAGTAGACGTAGGCCTTGCCCGGCGTGCGCAGCACGAACTGCTTGCCGTCCGGGCGGTACGCGCCGTCGGTGACGTTCCCCGGCACCGAGCCCGCCTTGCGCAGCTGCGTGCCTCCGGACGTCAGGTCGCTCGCCGCGTACAGGCTGCCACCGCCGGAGCCGCCGGTCGCGACGTACATGGTGCCGTCCGTCGGGTTCACGAGCAGCGCCTGCGCGTCGTGCGGGCCGTCGGGGTAGGTCAGGTGGTAGGCGGTCGACGAGTAGTAACCCGTGTGCAGCCACGACGGCAGCTGGAACTTGTAGACGGTGACGGATCGCCTGGGGCCGCTGCCGCCACCGATGTCGCCGACCCACAGGGTTCGGTTCTGGCCGGGCGCGATCGCCTCCCAGTCGACGGCCTTCGCGTCGCGCAGCCGCATGGTGACCGCCGAGTGCCCCGTCTTCCTGTCGATCCCGAAGACGCGGGTGGGCGCGTGAGCGTTGACGGTGAACACGTAGTTGGGTTCGCCCGGCAGCACCGCGAGCCCCGCCGGCGAGTCGATCCGCGCGTCGGTGAACGTGAAGTCCGTCGCCGAGGGGGGTGGTGGTGCCGCGTGGGCGGGCGCGGCGGCCAGCGGCATCGCGGTCATGGCCACGGCGACGGCGGCGAAGGCGTACCAGGGCCGCGCCCTCATGCGTCCGCGTCCACGGCCGGACGGAACAGGTAGTTGCGGCGCAGCTGGGTGACGCGGGACACGGGCCGCCACGCTCCCTCCGCCCACACGGACATCTCGTAGCCGTGGGCGTGGAACCAGCTCACGACGTCACCGGACGAGTACCCGTACCGCCTGAGGTGCCGGTCCTCGATCTCGAGGAGCACCGTCGGCCGGGAAGCCCCGATCGTCGTCGTGGCGCCGCGCAGCACGGCCAGCTCGGCGCCTTCCACGTCGGCCTTCACGAAGTCGACGCGATCCAGGTCCAACCGGTTGACCAGCTGGTCGAGCGTGGTCACCGGTACGTCGTACTCGCGGTGCCCGGCGAACTCCCCGTTCGAACCGAACCCGGTCGCGCCTGTCGTCACGAACGCGCGTCCCGTCACCGGTCGCTGGCGGCGCAGCGGGACGCTCACCGGCGCGGCCGGCTGCGCGGCGGAGCCCAGCGCGCCGTCGTACCGGGACACGTTGCCACCCCTGCGCAGGCGCAGCCACGCGTCGTAGGCCGCGTACAACCCCGGCAGCGGCTCGACGCTGACGACCACGCCGGTCGGCCCGACCAGGCGGGACAGCACGCATGTGTAGATGCCGAGCCCGGCACCCACGTCGACGACGACGTCACCCGATCGCACGACCTGCTGCAGGCCGCGCACCTCGCCCTCGACCCACGGGGTCCACGCGGCCATGGCGTGGATCAGTTGGGCGGTGACCGCCCGTCGCGGATCAGGTCGCACGTGCCCATCCTGCCGTAGCCGGTCGGCCGTGGTCGAATTCCGGGGTGGCAGAGTTCGTCTGCCCGGAACGGGAGGAGGACCTGACGTGGCGGTTGCCGACGAGCGGGGGCGGATGGTCGCGCTGCACGAGCCGGACCGGATGGTGTTCTTCTCCGACGCCGTCGTCGCCATCGCGATGACGCTGCTCGCGCTCGAGCTGCCCGTACCGCACAGCGACTCGGCGCGCGAGCTGGTGGCCCAGCTGGACGCGCACAGCGCCGAGTACGGGGCGTTCGTGCTCAGCTTCTTCTCGGTCGCCGGCGCGTGGGAGGGCCACCACACGCTGTTCGCCCACGTCGCGCGCATCGACGCCACCACGATCGGACGGAACGTCCAGTGGCTCTTCCTCGTCGTCATGGCCCCGTTCGTCACGAAGCTGGTGACGTCGGGCGGCGCGGGGACCGTCTCGCTGCGGTTGGCGTGCTACGGCGTGCTGATGGGGCTGCTGAGCATCGCCCTGCTGCGGATCTACCAGCACCAGCGGCGGCGCGACCTGCTGGACGAGACCGGCGCGCACCCGTTGCGGGAGTGGGCGCGCCGACGGGCGGCCGTGCTGGCGCTCGCCGTGCTGTCCATACCGCTCGCGTTCGTGGTGTGGTGGGCGGCGGTGCTGTGCTGGGTTCTGGGCCCGCTCACGCTGCGCTGGCTCGGCGTCTGGCGCGCACACCGCGCGCGCCGCGCGGGAGGCTAGCGGAACAGCGCGCCCAGGACGACGAGCACCACGAGCAGCGCGAGCAGCAACGGCAGCAGCCAGCGGGTGGTGCGCGGGTTCACGTCTCGAGCGTATCCACGGGCACGGACGACGGGGCGAGCTTCCTGGTGACGCGCAACGCCTCGGCGAGGTCCATCCCCGCGGGCCGGACGGCGATCTTGTCGCGTACGTCCGGCAGCCAGTGCCGTTCACCCTCGCCGAACCACCGGGTGCCCGCCCGATCCCAGTACGCGGGATCGACGTGCACGACGTACAGCGCGCGCCGTCCGTCCCGTGACGCCGTGCCGACCGAACGCACCGAGCTCCACGGGATGTCGAAACCGCGGTTGCGGTCGGGCGCGGCCCGCAGGCCGTCGGCGGTGATCCGCAGCGCAGGCGGCGTCGCGGCGACCGCGACGACGAACGGCACGCAGAGCACCAGCGCGACGACACCGACGAACGCGGCCACCACGGCCGCGGTGCCCATGCCGCGTCCGCTCGCCCAGACCGTGAGCCAGCCGCAGGCCACCGAGATCAGCAGGCCGAGCACCGCGACGAGACCGAACCACCGGGTCCATCCGGGCGAATGGTGCACGAGGAGCAGCCGGGAGCCGTCGAATCCGCTCTGCTCTCGCCCTGCCACCCGCCCCGCCTCTCGAATCGGCGCCGGCGCAAT
>JAFMQP010000116.1 GCA_017354575.1 Acidothermales bacterium
ACGCGGGCATGCTGCCGAAGTACCGCAGGCTGGTCGAGCGGCTCACCCAGGACGGCCTGCTCAAGGTCGTCTGCGGTACGGACACGCTCGGCGTCGGCATCAACGTGCCGATCCGCACGGTGCTGTTCACCGGGTTGTCCAAGTACGACGGCACCAGGACGCGGCTGCTGCACGCGCGCGAGTTCCACCAGATCGCGGGGCGCGCGGGCCGAGCGGGCTACGACACCGTCGGCAGCGTCGTCGCCCAGGCGCCGCAGCACGTCATCGACAACGAGAAGGCGCTCGCGAAGGCAGGCGACGACCCGAAGAAGCGGCGCAAGGTCGTCCGCAAGAAGCCGCCGGCCGGTTCGATCGGCTGGGGTGAGCCGACGTTCGAGCGCCTCGTCGCGTCGACGCCTGAACCGCTCACGTCGCAGTTCAAGGTCAGCCACGCCATGCTGCTCAACGTGATCGCCCGCCCGGGCGACGCGTTCGCCGCGATGCGCAGGCTGCTCACCGACAACCACGAGGACCCGAAGAACCGCCGCGGCCACATCCACCGCGCGATCGCGATCTACCGGGCGCTGCTCGCCGGCGGCGTGGTCGAGCGACTGCCAGAACCGGACGGCGAGGGCCGCACGGTGCGGCTCACCGTCGACCTGCAGTACGACTTCGCGCTGAACCAGCCGCTGTCGCCGTTCGCGCTCGCCGCCGTCGAGCTGCTCGACCCGAAGGCACCCACCTACGCGCTCGACGTGATCTCCGTCGTCGAGTCCATCCTCGACGACCCGCGTCCGGTGCTCTACGCGCAGGAGCACAGGGCGCGGGGCGAGGCGGTCGAGGCGATGAAGGCCGACGGCGTCGAGTACGAGGAGCGGATGGAGCTGCTCGAGGACGTCACCCACCCGAAGCCGCTCGAGGACCTGCTCGAGCACGCGTACGGCATCTACCGCCAGGGCCATCCGTGGGTGGACGACAACCGCCTCTCCCCCAAGTCGGTGGTGCGCGACATGGCCGAGCGGGCGCTCACGTTCACCGAGTACGTGACGTTCTACGGCCTCGCGCGCTCGGAGGGCCTGGTGCTGCGCTACCTCGCCGACGCGTACAAGACGCTGCGGCAGACGGTGCCCGACGAAGCGAAGGACGAGGCGCTGGCCGACCTGATCGAGTGGCTCGGCGAGCTGGTGCGGCAGGTCGACTCCAGCCTGGTGGACGAGTGGGACC
This sequence comes from Acidothermales bacterium, assembly GCA_017354575.1. Taxonomy (GTDB): domain Bacteria; phylum Actinomycetota; class Actinomycetes; order Streptosporangiales; family WHST01; genus WHST01. Next base: position 1,204 of record JAFMQP010000116.1, read on the forward strand.
TGCTGCAAAACCCGGTCGACGACGAGACCGAACCGGTCGCCCGGCGTCCGGCGCGGCTCACCGACAACGTACGCGCGTTCCGGGTGCTCGTCCGCAACGCGATGTTCCACCGGGTCGAGCTGGCCGCGCGGCGCGCGTACGACGAGCTCGGCGAGCTCGACCACGACGCCGGCTGGCGCGCGGACGACTGGGCCGACGCGCTCGCCGCGTACTACGAGGAGCACGACGACATCGGCATCGGCCCGGACGCGCGCAACCCGTTGCTGCTGCTGGTGGACGAGCAGCCGGACCGCTGGCTGGTGCGGCAGGTCTTCGACGACCCGGCGGGCGACCACGACTGGGGCATCAGCGCCGAGGTCGACCTCGCCGCGTCCGACGAGCAGGGCAGCGCCGTCGTGACGGTCACCGCCGTGGACCGGCTCTGACTACGCGAGCGGGAACTGACGCGCCCAGAACGCGTCCCACGCGCGGTCCGGGAGCAGCCGGTACATCAGCGGCATGAGGCGGGGCGCGACGCCGACCTTGTACCGCGCCCGCGGCCTGCGCGCGGTGATCGCACGGACCACGGTCCTGGCGACGTCGTCGGGCGTGGACAGCACCGCGGAGCTCTCCGCGCCCCAGCCCGCCATCCGCTCGTGGTGGACCTCCCTGAACCTGTCGTACGCACCCGTACCGTCGGGCCACGAGGCGAGCTCGGTCGCCCCGAACGCCGTCGTCGTGACGCCGCCCGGCTCCAGGAGCACGACGCGCACCCCGAAGGCGCGGGCCTCGAACCGCAGCGCGTCGGACAACGCCTCGACCGCCCACTTGCTCATCGTGTACCCGCTCGCGCCGGGTACGCCCATCAGTCCGGCCGCCGAACCCATGTTGACGATCGTCCCGCGGTGCTGCTCGCGCATGCCGGGGAGGACGAGCTGGCACATGCGCACCAGCCCGAAGACGTTGGTCTCGAACTGCCGCCGCAGCAGGTCCAGCGAGACGTCCTCGGCAGGGCCGGCCTGGGCGTAGCCGGCGTTGTTGACGAGCGCGCCGACCGCCCCGTGCTCGGCCACGACGGTGCGCACGGCCCGTTGTCTGGACTCCTCGTCGGTCACGTCGAGCTGCACCACGCGGCACCCCGCGTCGCGTAGCCCGTCGAGCGTCTCCACCCGCCGCGCCGACGCCCACGTCGGCAACCCCGCCCTGGCCAGCGCGACCGCGGTGGCACGTCCTATGCCCGAGGAGCAACCCGTCACGAGGACGGCACTCGAAGGCGTGTCCATGAACACCTCTCTTACTGATTGATCAGTAAGCTATAGCCTTACTGATCAATCAGTAGGTAGGCAAGTACACTCGTCCCATGCCACGGAAGGTGACGTCGACGTCCACGCGTGACCGCATCGTCGAGATCGCCCGGGAGCTGTTCGCCGAACACGGTTACACCGGCACCACCATCGCCGACATCGCACGTGGGCTCGGGACGACGACGGCCGCGCTGTACTACCACTTCGACTCGAAGGCGGAGATCCTCGACGCGATCCTCGCCGAGCCGATGGCGGCCTACGCCGACATGGCCGAACGCGCCACGCACGGGCGGCTGCCGCCCGAGGAGATCCTCGGCGGCTACGTCGACTTCGTCGCGGAGACCAGGCACGTACTCCCCCTCGTCACCGCCGATCCGAGGATCCACACCGTGCTCGACGAGCGACTCCCCCGTAGACCGCAGGAGATGGTGGACGCGATCGTCGCGACCCTCGCGGGGCCACGACCGAGCCGCGCGGCCCTCATCCGGGCACACGCGGCGTTCGCGGTCGTGAAGGAGGCCACCGTCGCGGCGTTGGGGTCGGACGACGAGCTCAGCAGGGCCGACCGGCGGGAGATCGTCGCGGCCGCACTCCGCGCGCTGCGGAAGGGTTGAGCGGCACCGCTACAGCCGCACCACCATCTTGCCGATGTTGGCGCCGCGCAGCATGTCCATGAACGCTCGCGGCGCGTTCTCGACGCCGTCGACGAACGTCTCGCGGTAGCGGATCGACCCGTCGGCCACGTGACGGCCGACGTCGCGGCTGAAGTCGGCGAACCGGTCGCCGTGGTCGACCATGATGAAACCGCGGATGGTGAGCCGCTTCTGCACGACCATGCCGAGGTTGCGCGGACCCGGCCGCGGCTCGGTGGCGTTGTACTGCGAGATGGCCCCGCACGCGGCGACCCGGCCGAAGTCGTGCATGGCGAAGATGGCCGCCTCGAGGTGGTCGCCGCCGACATTGTCGAAGTACACGTCGATGCCGTCCGGCGCGGCGTCACGCAGCTGCTTCGCCACCGGCCCGTCGTGGTAGTCGAACGCGGCGTCGAAGCCGAGCTCGTCGACGAGGTACGCGACCTTCTCGGCGCTGCCCGCGCTGCCGACGACGCGGGACGCGCCGTGCAGGCGGGCGAGCTGACCCGCGGCGCTGCCGACGGCCCCCGCCGCGCCGGACACGAACACCGTGTCGCCGGCGCGGAGCCGAGCGATGTCGAGCAGCCCGACGTATGCGGTGAACCCGGTCGCGCCGAGCACGCCGAGGTATGCCGACGGGCTCGGCACGGCGTCGACGTCCACCGGCCGTACCCGCGCCGCTTCCGTGACGGTGTACTCGCGCCAGCCGTCCTGGTGCAGCACCACGTCGCCGACCGAGACGGCGTCGCTGCGCGACTCCACGACCTCGCCGACCGCCGCGCCGGACATCACCTCGCCGACGGCGAACGGCGGCACGTACGACTTCGCGTCGTTCATCCGCCCGCGCATGTACGGGTCGACGGAGAAGAACCGGTTGCGGACCAGCACCTCGCCGTCGCCAGGGCCGGGCAGCTCGACCTCGACGAGCGCGAAGTCGTCGGGCGTCGGCTCGCCGTGCGGGCGGGCCGCCAGGTGGATCTCGCGGGACCGTACGCTCATGCCCACGACTCTGGCATACGCTCGCGGCATGGACGAAAACGGTGTGGTCCGCGAGGTGGGACGGGCGATCCAGCGCTGGGCGTCCGACGGCGTCGGCGTGGTGCGGGTGCTGGAACGGCACGGCTTCGGCACCGTCGAGCCGGGCCAGCTGCTGGCCGGCGCGGCGAACGGGTCGACGGCGGGACGGCTGCTGCGCGGCGCGGTGGACGACGTCGCCGTGCCGATGGTCGCCGCGGCGGTGGCGGCGCCGAAGACCGTGGAGACGCACGTCGACGAGGGCCCCGCGGTCGCCGCCGGGCTGGCGTGCGCAGGCGGCTGCCGGTTGCTGGGGCATCCGCTGCCCGCCGGCGCCGCGACGGCGTTGGGCGAGGCGCTCGAGGCGGGCCATCCGACGGCGTTGGCCAGCACCGCCGACGGCGGGCGGCAGCTCGTCGTCACCTGGACCCCCGAGGAGGACCGGCACGGCACGCTCGGCACCGAGGACGCGGACGGCGAGGCGGCCGCCGCGGCCCGGCAGCTGCTGCGCAACGGCGCGACCGCCACGCGGCGGGTCACGGCCGGCGAGCTGGACGTGCTCGTCGACCTGTGGGTGCCGGTGCCGACGCTGCTCGTCATCGGTTCCGGCGCGATCGGCGACGCGCTGCTGGCCCAGGCGCAACTGCTCGGCTGGACCGGCAGGCAGGTCACGGAGCTGGACGAGGCGCGTACGGCGGTCGCGGGATTCAGCAGTGCCGACGTGCTCGTCCTGCTCGACCACGGCGGCGCGTTCGACGCCGTGCTGATCGACGGCGTCCGGCAGGGTCGCGGGTTCCTCGGTGCGCTCGGGTCGCGGCACACGCAGCAGGGGCGGATGGAGCGGCTGCGTGCGGCGGGCCTGTCCGACGAGCACCTCGCGAGGCTGCACGCCCCGGTGGGCCTCGACCTCGGCGCCCGCACTCCGGCCGAGTCGGCGGTGTCGATCTGCGCCGAGGTCATCGCGGTCAGGTCCGGCCGGACGCCGCAGCCGCTCGGCAGCGCGGAAGGCAGCATCGGCGCCTGAGCCCGGGCGCGAGCTTCCCACGACGAACCCCGGCTTCCCACGACCTGCAGGGCGTGTGAAGCACCGGTTGATCATGAGAACATGATCAACCGGTCTTCCGTCCGCCGGCTCAGTCGTCGTAGAAGACGCGCTCGAAGACGGCGCGGGCGTGGCGGGCGGTGCGGCGGTAGTCCTCCACGAGCTCGCCCACCTCCCCCGGCCCGTAGCCGAGCACCCGGGCGACGGCGCCGCGCTCGCGCGACTCGACGGGGATGGTGTCGCCCGACCGTCCGGTGACGAGCGTCCGCGCGTTGCGTACCCGCGAGGCGAGCCGCCAGGCGGACGCCAGCACGTCGCGGTCGGCGCCGTCGAGCAGGCCGAGCTCGACGGACCGGTCGAGCGCCGCCAGGGTGCCCGTCGTCCGCAGCGCCGGCTCCGCGCCCGCGTGCCGCAGTTGCAGCAGCTGCGCCGCCCACTCCACGTCGGACAGCCCGCCCGGGCCCAGCTTCACGTGCGTCGCGCGCTCGACGCCGCGCGGCAGCCGCTCGGCCTCCATCCGCGCCTTCAGCCTGCGGATCTCACGGACGGCGGTTTCCGGGAGCCCGCCCGTCGGGTACCGCAACCGGTCCGCCAGCGAGACGAACCGGCGTCCCAGGTCGGCGTCGCCCGCCGCCGGGCGCGCGCGTAGCAGCGCCTGGCTCTCCCAAGGCGACGACCAGCGGCGGTAGTACGCCGCGTACGAGTCGAGGCTGCGCACCAGCGGACCCGACTTGCCCTCGGGACGCAGCGCCGCGTCGACGGTCAACGGCGGGTCGGCGCACGGGATCGCGAGCAACCGGCGCAGTTCGTCGGCGACGGCGAGCGCCCAGCGGTTCGCGTCGTCCGCACGGCCCGCGGCGGGCTCGTAGACGAACAGCACGTCGGCGTCGCTGCCGTAGTTGGTCTCGCCACCGCCGAGCCGGCCCATGCCGATCACCGCGAGGACGCCTGGCGCGGCGCCGAACCGCGACGACACCGAGCGCTCCGCGACGGACAGCGCGCCGGCCAGCGTCGTCTCGGTGACCACCGTGAGCGCCGTGCCGACACCGGCGACGTCCAGCAGCCCGACGAGGTCCGCCGCGGCCGTACGGAACAGCTCCCTGCGCCGCACGCCGCGCATCCCGGTGACCGCGCGCTCCGGGTCGTCCTGCCGGCCCTGGATCGACTCCGCCTCGCGGCACAGCGCCTCCCGCCGCCGCGGCGCGAGGTCGTCGTCGCTGCCCACGATGCGCACCGCCTCCGGCGCGCGCAGCAGCAGGTCGGCGGCGTACCGGCCGGACGCCAGCACGTGCGCGAGCCGCTCGGCGGCCGCCTCCTCGTCGCGCAGCAGCCGCAGGTACCACGGCGTCTGGCCGAGCGCCTCGCTCGCCTTCCGGAACGCGAGCAGGCCCTGGTCCGGCGCGGCACCGTCGGCGAACCAGCCGAGCATGACCGGCAGCAGCGTCCGCTGGATCGCCGCCCGCCTGCTCACGCCGGACGTCAGCGCCTCGATGTGCCGCAACGCACCTGCCGGGTCGGCGTAGCCGAGCGCCTCCAGCCGTTGCCGCGCGGCGTCGGGCGTGAGCCGCGCCTCCTCCTCCGGCAACCGGGCGACGGCGCCAAGCAACGGCCGGTAGAACAGCTTCTCGTGCAGCCGCCGCACCTCGCGCGCGTGCCGCTGCCAGGCGTTCGTCAGCTCCTCGACGGGGCGCTGCCGGAATCCCAGCGCCCGCCCGAGCACGCGCAGCTCCGCCTCGTCCTCGGGCAGCACGTGGGTACGCCGCAGCCGGCGCAGCTGCAGCAGGTGCTCTAGCGTGCGCAGGAACCGGTACGCGTCGGCGAGCGGCGCGCCGTCGTCGCGCCCGACGTAGCCGCCCGTGGTGAGCGCGGCGAGGGCGGCCAGCGTGTTGCCGCTGCGCAGCGTCTCGTCGGTGCGGCCGTGCACGAGCTGCAGCAGCTGCACCGCGAACTCCACGTCCCGCAGCCCGCCCCGGCCGAGCTTGACCTGGCGGTCGGCGTCGCGCAGGCTCACGTGCTCCTCGACGCGACGCCGCATCGCCTGCACGTCCTCGACGAAGCCGTCGCGGTCGGCCGCGTGCCAGACGAGCGGGCGGACCGCGTCGACGTACCGCTCCCCCAGCTCCCGGTCGCCGGCGACGACGCGGGCCTTCAGCAGCGCCTGGAACTCCCACGTCTTCGCCCACCGGTTGAGGTACGCCAGGTGGCTCGCCAGCGTCCGCACGAGCGGCCCCGCCCTGCCCTCGGGACGCAGCGCGGCGTCCACCGGCCAGAGCGTGCCCTCGACCGTGGTGGCCGAGCACGCGCGCATCATCGCCGAGGCGAGCCTGGCGGCGGTCGCGATGGCGACGTCCTCCTCCTCCGCGCCGTCGGCGGGCTCGGCGACGAAGACGACGTCGACGTCGCTCACGTAGTTCAGCTCACCGCCGCCGCACTTGCCCATGCCGAGCACGGCGAGCCGGCAGGACGCGGCGTCGGCGCCGAGCTCCGCCCGCGCGATCGCGAGGGCCGCGTCGAGGGCGCCGCAGGCCAGTTCGGAGAGCCGCGCCGCCACCTCCTCCATCGCGAGCTCGCCGGCGAGGTCGCAGGCCGCGACCGTGAGCAGCAGCCGCCGGTACCCGACGCGCAGCCCGTCGTACGCACGCGCGACCGGGATCGTGGCCCGCGGCTCACGGTCGCCGTCGTCGGCGCCCACGGCGGCGAGCAACTCGGCACGGGCGTCGGGCGTGGCGTCCTGCCGGAGCGCGTGCCAGTGGTCGGGGTGGCGGGCCAGGTGGTCGCCCAGGGTCGAGCTGAATCCGAGCAGCGCGACGATTCGCGCGCGGAATCGTAGGTCGTCGCGTACGACCTCGTCGAGGGCGTCGACGTCGGTCGCGGCCGCACGCAACCGGGCGAGGGCGGAAAGCGCGAGGTCGGGTTCGGCCGCCGCCGCGACAGCGTCGAGCAGGTCGACGCCGACCTCGTCGAGCAGCGCCCGCGCCCGTTCGGGATCGGCGAACCCGAGGCGGGCGAGCCGCCCGGCGGGTGTGCTGCGTGCGTCGTTCGCCGTCATGCGCTGCCGTCGACCTCCGTCTCGCCGCCGCGGCCATCCTACGAGCGCACCCATGGGCCGTCCCGGCTCGACGGGGTGGTGCTCGCGGCCGGGGAGGCGTGGGCTGACCCTCAACGCGGCAGCGTGCGTTCCCGGCCGCCGGTCTCTCCACGAGCGGCACGTCGCGGGGCGACCGCGCGGATGGCGGCGAGCAGCGCGTCCTCGTCGAGCGGCGGGTCGTAGAGATGCGACTGCAGCCGGTCGTCGACCTGTTCGGGATGCGCCGGGTCGGTGACCATGCTGTCGAGTCCGGACGGCAACGGCGCGCCGGGGCGAAGGCGCACGCCGGCCTGTGCCGGCAACTGCATGTGGAAGGCACCGACCTGGGTCGGTTACCGGATGAGGACGACCGCGGCGACCGACGACCGCGGCACCACTACCCCTTCGAACCGCACACCGCGCGCGTCCACCCCGAGCTTCTCCGGCCGCCGCAGCGAGCGGACCCGCCTGTTCTGCCCAGCCCGGAGCCGAACGGCAGGAAGGGGGCGAACCGGAGCACGGGGAAGGGCGCGACGCCGGCGGCGAGGTAGCCGAGCGGGCCCGCGAACTGGCGCGGCGACCGCGGCCCACAGGCGACGTACCTGTCCGTCACCACGGTCGGAAGAACAGGTAGACGCCGAGGATGACGGCGCCGAGCCCGGCGAGCGTGCTGACGAACGACGTCGCGCCGCCGTAGAGGACGCTCTCGGCGTACGCGTGCGTGGGGTCGGCGCGGTCGTACCGCACGTCGATGACGTCGCCGACCTGATACCGCTCGGACGACGTTCCGTTCTCGGCGATCGTCTGCACCTGCTTACCGTCCTCGGCGGCGAAGCCGAGCACCGGGTAGTAGACGTGGTGCCCCGCGCCGCCGCTGTCGCTGTCGCTGTTGTTCGAGTGCCACACCCGGCGGATGTCCGTCACGGTCGCCGTGGTGGTCGCGCCGCGACGCAGCACCAGCCAGTCCTTGCCGCGCCGTGCGCCGCGGACCACGAACGACAGTCCTACGGCGGCACGCTTCTCCTCCGGCGCCGACACCACCGGGCGTACCGGGAATCTAGCCGAAGACGTGCCCGCGCAAGGGCGTACGCGGGGTCAGGACGGGACGGACGCGCGGACGACCGCGGCGAAGCGGCGGCAGACCTCGCGCCAGACCGGCGTCGAGACCGGCTCGTCCGCGACGGCCTGCGCGTGTACGTCGTCGGGGTCGTAGCCCTGCGCGCGCAGCCGGTCGGCGTTCCACTGCGGGATGCGGTCCGGCGTGACCTCGGGGTGGAACTGGACGCCCCACGCCCGCTCCCCCACGCGGAACCCCTGGTAGGGGCAGCGTTCCGTCTGCGCGAGCCAGGCGGCGTCCGCGGGCAGTGCGGTGATCGCGTCGACGTGGTGCTCGATGCCCGGCACGGTGGCCGGCAGGTCGTGGAACAGCGGGTCGGCGGCGGCCTCCGGCCGCAGCGTGACGGGGACGCTGCCGGTCTCCGGCGCCCCCGCGTCCGCCTTCA
>JAFMQP010000117.1 GCA_017354575.1 Acidothermales bacterium
TCGCTCCACACCGTCGACCCGTTCCCGCATGGCGCTGGCGTACGCGCCGACGACCTCGAGCTCCCGGAACCACACCGGCGACAGGTCGGCGCCGGCGGGCGGCATCGCCGACAGCACCACGCGGCCGCCGGCGCGGACGGTGCGCAACGCGGTGCGCAGCGAAGCCGCGCTGCCGGCCGCGTCGACCGCGATGTCGACGCCGCCGAGCAGGAACGGCGAGTCGTGGTCCGGGTCGAGCCGCAGCGCGCGGGTGGCGCGGCGGACACCGCCTATGACGTCGCTCGGCGCGAGCACGTCGGTGGCGCCGAACCGCCTCGCCAGCTCGCGCTGCAGCGGGTGCTTCGCGACCACGGTTAGCGAGCCCGGCGAGGCCAGCTCGCGCAGCGCGAGCGTCGTGAACAGCCCGACGGCGCCGGAACCGACGACGAGGACGGACGCACCGTCGGGCACCCGCGCCCGCAACGCCGTGTGCACGGCACAGGCGAGCGGCTCGACGAGCACCGCGCGTCGGTCGTCGAGGGTGTCGGGCACCGGGTGCAGCTGCGAGCGGTGCGCGACGAGCTGCGCGCTCCAGCCGCCGCCGGTGTCGGCGCAGTATCCCGTCTGCAGGCCGGGCGAGACGTGCCCGACGGTGACGCGGTCGCACAGGTTGGTGCGTCCCGACGCGCACGACTCGCACAGCTCCACGCCGCGCGCCGCGCACGTGAGCACCGGGTCGATCACCACGCGGGTGCCGCGCGGGAGGTCGCCGCAGTCGTCCTGCAGGTCCCCCACCACCTCGTGGCCGGGGACGAACGGCATCGACACCAGCGCCGAGAAGTACAGGCCGGTCGACCCGTACAGCGCGCCGAGGTCGGACCCGCAGATGCCGGACAGCCGGGGACGCACCCGGGCCCAGCCGCCGCTCTTCGGCAGTTTCGGCTCGTCGCGCGTCACCAGGCGCAACGGCGTGAGCGGCCCGGCGGAGACACCGGACAGGCGCTTCGTCACCACCCGGCTGGCGACGTAGCGCGGCAGCGACCGGTACAGCTCCAGCGCCAGGATCATGCTCCCGCCTCCGTGGTCACGCTTTGCCGTGGGCGCGAGGGGACGGCGGGAGCACGACGGGAGCTGTGCACATGGTTCGCTCGCCGACACTCGCTCACTTGTCACCGCCGGGAAGCGTGATGCGGGACGTCGTCGTCGTGCCGTGGCCCCAGTTCTGTACGGGCCAGCGGCTCTTGCGGGCCTCCCGCCACAGTGCGACGTCCGGGCTTACCGCGACCGGGTTGCCGACCGCCTTGAGCAGCGGCATGTCCGAGTGGCTGTCGGCGTACGCGAACGACTGCGACAGGTCGAGCGCACGGCTGCTCGCGTACCAGTTGAGCCACGCCGCCCGCGCCTCCCCCACCAGCGGCGGCGAGCTGAGGAACCCGGTGCAGCGGCCCTCGGCGTCGACCGCGAGGTCGGCTGCGACGATCTCGTCGAACAGCGGATGCAGCGGCCGGGTCAGGGGACGGATCGCACCCGTGATGAGCACCGTCCGGTGCCCGGCGGCCCGGTGCTCACGGATGCGGCGGATCGCCGCGCCCGAGACGCGTTCGAGCATGTGGTCGGTGAGGTCCTCGTCGACCAGGATGTTCAGCTCGTGGAGGGACGCGCCCTCGTACCGGCGGTAGACGGCCCGCAGGAACCCGCCGCGGTCGCGCCGCTCCGCCATCAGGTACGCCGGCAGCTTGCGCGCGAGCTGTCCGATCTCCCGCGCCCGTTGCAGCCCGGCGAGCTCAGGCAGCCGCAGCCACAGGTACGTCTCGATCACGTTGGAGGACAACAGTGTGCCGTCCATGTCGAAGGCGGCGACCACCTTCTCGCTCGGGACCAGGGTGCGCGGCTTGGCCGTCGCACTGCCCCTGCGCCGCCTGGCGGCGTCGAGAGCACGTATCGGCTTGGTGATGCTCGGGCAGTGCACGTCGACGATGTAGTGCTTCCAGTCGACGACGGAGGTGTCGAACGCGAACCGTTCGCGGTCGTCAGGCGAGAGCGCGGTGAAAAGCGCCATCGTCTTGTCGTCGCGGAACTCCAGCTCGCACTCGGCGTACGGGCGGTAGAGGTCCATGTACCTGCGCAGGAACTCCAGCCGGCGCGACTGACGGCCGACGTCGCTTGCCATCCGCCGGACGCGGTCGGAGCGCGGCAACCGGGTGACGACCTTGTCGGCGAGCGACGTGAGCCGCTCACCCGTACGCAGCAACCGCTCCGCGCCCTCGCCGCCCGGCCAGCTCCACGACGGCAGCCGCGGCGCGCCGCGTCCGTCGGTGCCCTCGAACGGATGCCGCTCGAAGTACGACTTCACGTGTTCGACCAGGCCTTGGAACGTCAGCGGATTGCGCGACCCGGACGAGGCGTGGAAGTACCCCGCGTGCCCGGACTCGGGTGGGTTGGCGAGCACCGCGATCATCGCGGCGACGACGTGGTCGACCGGCACGATGTCGATGACGGAGTCCGGTGACGCGGGGAACTCGGGCAGCTCGCCCCTCCCGTACGCCAGGATCAGGGGCTCGGCCATCTTGAAGCCCTCGATCCAGCCGGCATACGGCCGTACGTAAGCGCTCTCGATGATCGACGGCCGGACGATCGAGACCGGGAAGTCGTGCACGTGTTCCTCGACGACCCGCTCGCCCATCGCCTTCGTGAACGTGTAGACGTCGGTCCAGCCCAGTGATCTGGCGCGTTCCCTGCCCGCCGCCTTGAGCTGGTCCTGCACCCACTCCTTACGCCGCCGCTCCGCGTCCCCCGCGGCGGTCAGCGGGCCCGCGCGATGGTGCTCCTTCTCCGCGTCCCTGCGCAGCCGCGCCAGCGTGCCGGGCGCGCGGGACGCCTCCTCGGTCCGTTCGCGCAGGCGCCCGGCGTACGCCATCTCGGTGCGCCAGTCGACGTCGTGGACGACCGACGCCTCCGGGATCGCGCCGCGGCGGCGGCCGGCGACGTACGCGGTGGAGACGTGCACGTAGTGCGGTGCGGCACCACAGGCCTTGACCTTGTCGAGCAGTCCGAGGGTGCCCTGCACGTTGGTGGCGAACGCCTCTTCGATGGTGGGGTCGAAGGAGACGTCGCCGGCGCAGTGCACGACGGCGTCCAGGTCGCCGGGGAGGTCGGGGATGTTCGCGAGGTCGCCCTCGAGCACCTCGATGCGCTCGTCCGCGACGGCGGTGAGATCGCCGCCTAACGCCTCGCGCAGGCTCGCGAAGGCGGGCTTGCCGACGAGCTGCTCGAGCCGCTTGCGGCCGGTGTTCGTGCCCTTGGGACGGACGAGGACGACGAGCCTGGTCTCCGGCAGCTCCTCGAGGATGCGCTGGCAGAGCGCCTCTCCCACGAAGCCGGTGACGCCCGTCAGCAGGATCCGCTTGCCCGCCAGCTGATCTCGGAGCGTCAAACCGCACTCCCTTCGCCGAGCCGTAGACTCCACCATGCACCCGCGGTGGACATACAACCAGTCCCGGCCGCTCCGGAGCCAACCGGGAGGCCCGGGTTGCGAGCCGTGAGGGAGGCCGTACTCAAGGTTGCGTCGGGTCGCAGCGCAGCGGGTCAGTAGGCTGGATAGTGCGTCGTGGCGGCGGATATGCGCGCAGGGCACCGTTTAGTGATCACGCGCGGCAACCGGCGTTCGTAACGACGGCACTGGACGACACGACTCCCGGTCCTGTTCCACCCTCGTCCCGACACAGACCGTCACCCAGCGGTGCCGCAGCGACGGTTGCATACGTTCGGTCGCCTCGGGATGGGACTCGGTGCTAATCGTCAGTACGCTGACTTCTCCCGCCATAGCGAGCGGGAAGTGCGGACGTACTATGGAACGGATACCTCCCCACCATGCGCACAAGGGCTTCGGCACCCACGCAGCCTCCCGCCGACCTCCGATCCCGCAACCTGAAGACCGTCCAACGGTTGTCGCTGGACATGCTCGGCAGACCCACGGGTTCACGGGTGCCCACGACCGTCGACTACCAGAAACAGTTCGGCGTCGGCTCGGGCACCGTGCAGAAGGCGCTCGCGATCCTCGAGCACAGCGGCGCGGTGACGCTGTCGCGGCACGGTCATCTCGGCACCAGGCTCGTCGACCAGGACGAGGGTCTGCTCTGGACCATGTCCGGGCGCGGCCAGGTGCGCCTCGCGCTCCACCCGCCGGGCCCGATCACCGGGTTCGGTCTGCTCAAGGGCCTTCAGTCCGAGTTCGACGAGCTCGGCGTGCCGCTCGACGTCAGGTATGCGCACGGGGGAGAGGAACGCGCCGAGCTCGTCGCGTCCGGCGGCGTCGACGCGGCACTGGTCTCGGCGGGAGTCGCGGAGTCGCTGCGCCGTGCGCTGCGGCGCAGGGTCACCACGGTCGGCGTCGGCGAGGGCCTCTACTACGCGCCCGGCTCGGTGTTCGTCGTGCGCAGGGAGGACGCCGCGAAACGGCCGCGCCGGGTGCGGGTCGGCGTCGACCGTTCGTCGCACGACCATTCGGCCGTGACGGCGGCGGCGTTCCCCGAGGACGCGAGAAACGTCTACGTCGACTGTCCGTACGGGCAGGTGCTGACGGCTCTGCTGGAGAAGCGGATCGACGTCGGCCTGTGGCACAGCACGCTGTTGCCCGTACCGCTTTCCGCGATGGGCCTCGTCGCCACGCCGCTCGAGGACGAAGCGGCGGTGCGGGCCCTCGACACGGTGTCGGCGGCGGTGCTCCTGCTCCGGCGCGACGACCTCGCGCTCGGCCGGCTGGTCGAGCGGATCGACACCGGCGCCCTAGCGCGCGAGGTGGAGCAGCTGCTCCGGCTCGACCCCTCCGCGCCCGAGTTGCAGGCCAGCGTCTGGGAGCGCTGAGCACCCGTCGGCGAGCCCTGGTTGATCATGTTCTCATGATCAACCAGGGCTTCACACGACGTGCAGGGCGTGGGGAGCCCCGGTTCGCCGTGTGAAGGTGACAACGGTGCCCGCCCCGGTGCCTTAGGTTTGCTGACGTGCCACGCGCGCTTCGGGAGTTCCTCTCCGTCGACCGCGGCCAGCTGATGCTCGCCGCGGCCGCCAGGAACACGGTCGGGGTCGTGCTGCCGCTCGTCGTCGGCCTCGCCACCGGCCACCTGTACGGCGGCCTGACCGTGGCAATCGGCGCGCAGAACGTCGCCATGGCCGACCGGCCAGGACCGTACCGGTTGCGCCTCGCCCGCCTCGCGCTGACCGGCGCGTTCGCCGCCGTCGGCGCCGCGGCCGGCATCCTCGTCGGACGGGTCGACGTGCTCGCGGTCCTGCTCACCGTCTGCTGGGCGTTCGCCGCGGGCATGCTCGTGTCGCTCGGCCCCGCGGCGAAACAGGTCGGCGTCACCAGCACCGTGCTGATGCTGGTTCTGGCCGGGCGGGCGCAGACGGTCGGGGTCTCCGGTCCCACGGCCGCGCTGATGGCCGGCCTGCAGATCCTCGTCGGCGGCGCGCTGCAGGCGCTGTTCGCTGTCTCGGCCTGGCCGCTGCGCAGGTACCGCCCGGAGCGCACGGCGCTCGCGACGGCGTACGCCGAACTGGCGACGACCGCCGAGCAGGCACCGGGCACCGGCACCGGCCCGGCGCTCACGGCCACCATCGACTCCGTCCACCGCACGCTGCGCGGCCTGGGCCGCGTCCGCAGCGAACCGGTCGCGCCGCTGCACCGGCTGCTCGACAAGGCCGAGCACATCCGGATGGAACTGCTCGCGCTCAGCGCGCACGCCGAACGGCTGGACGCGCTCGGCGCCCCCTCGGCGCGGGAACGGATCGTCGACGTGCTCGACGCCGCGGCCGCGCTGTTGCACCGGATCAGCGAGTCGCTCCAGTCCACCGAGCCACCGGTCAACGTACCCCTCGCGGCACGCAGCTTCGCCTCCGCGCGCGAATCGCTCGCCGACCTCGCGCGGCAGGCGGAGGCCGGCTCGTTCCAGGAGCTCGTCACCCTGCGCGCGGCGGCGGCCCGGGCGAGCGCGCTCGACACGCAGTTGCGCGACGCCGTCGGCACGGTCTCGACCTGGCCGTACGAGCGGGACGCCGACTCGGGCGAAGGCGCGCCCGCGCTGCCGGCGAGCCTGCGTCCGGACAACCCGCTGCAGACGCTGCGCGCCAACCTCGGGCCGCGGTCGGCGGCGTTCCGGCACGCCGTACGCCTCGCCATCTGCCTGGGTGTCGCCGACACGGTCGTCCGCGTCGCCGGCGTCCCGCGCGGTTACTGGTTCCCGCTGACCATCCTGCTGACGCTGCAGCCCGACTTCGCGACGACGATGAGCCGTGGCCTGCTCCGCATCGCCGGCACGCTCGTGGGCCTCGGGGTCGTCACCGGCCTGATCGTCGTGCTGCCGTCGTCGCACGTGGTCGACCTGATCCTGATCGCGGTGCTGTTCTTCGGATTCCGCGTGTTCTTCCTCGCGAGCTTCGGGCTCTCCGTCGTGTTCCTCACCGCGCTCATCGTCGTCCTGCTCTCGGTCGTCGGCGTCGACCCCGCAGCCACGATCGCGGAGCGCGGCGTGTACGGGGCCGCCGGCGGGCTGGTCGCGCTCGGCACCTACCTCGTGTGGCCGACGTGGGAACGCTCGCGGGTACGCGGCACGCTCGCCGACCTGCTCGACGCCTACGGCGGCTACGCCGCGCTCGTCGCCCACCGCGAGCCGGACCCGGGCCGGCTGAGCTCGGCCCGCTCGGCCGCGCGGGTGGCCCGCACCAACGCGGAGGCGTCCATCGACCGGCTGCACGGCGACCCCGGACGCACGCGAGACGACGACCTGGTCGAGCTGGCCGACGGCGTCATGGACGCGTCGGTCCGGTTCGTGCACGCGGCGATGCGCTGGGAGGCGGCACGCCAGGACACCGGCATGACGACCGTCCCCGCGAGCCTCGCGGCGTTCGGCGAGGACGTGTGCGACTCGCTCGAGCGGATGGCGGACGCTGTACGCACCGGTGCCGCACCGGCCGCGCTGCCCGACCTCGACGAGGCCGCCGCACGCGTGCGCGCCGAGCTCACCGACGAGCACGGCGAGCCGGTCGGGCACAACGCGGCGGCGTACATCGAGTCGACCGACGAGATCGCGCAGAGCCTGGCCGCGCTCGCGAAGACCGTCCGCGGCGGGGTCAGATGACCTCGAGCCGGTCGGCGTCCGGCAGCGCGGGGAACGGGGCGTGCGGCTCCGTCTGGTACCAGACCGCGGTCGACGCGAGGTCGTCCTGCAGCTGCAGGTAGCGGCCGCCGCTGCGCCAGCCGAGCGCCTGGATCGTCACCTGCAGGTCCTCGGTGAACCTGATCGGGTCGGGCAGGTGCCAGCGGTACATGCCGAACCGCTGTTGCGACCGGTACAGCCCGCCGGCACCGGCCGAGATGACCTGCGGCAGGCCGAGGTACGCCGTCGAGTAGACGCCGTACTGCCCGATCGGGTCCTCGAAGTCCCACGCGCCGCCGAAGTAGTCCTCGGTGCCGGTGCCGCAGATGGTCGGGAACTCGTCGTCGCCGTCGAGGTAGAACTTGATCTCGCCCTCGCCCCACCAGCCGGTGCTGTTGGACTGCCACGCGAGGTACGTCCCGACGTAGTGCCCGCGGCCGCGGACGCCGTCGAGGATCGTGTGCGCCTCGCCCGTGGGCACCGGGTTGGTGCGCCGCCAGGTCGCGTGCAGGTACGCCGCGTCGTCGGGCACCTCGTCGAGCTCGTAGTCGACCTGGTAGTAGAACGCGTCGCACCGTTCGGGCGAGACGTTCTCCAAGGTGATGCGCGCCGCGCGGCGGAACGGCATCGGCCAGTACGAGTTGAACCCGCCGGCAGGGTTGACGGCGATCGGCAGCGACGCGACGTCGGACCGCTCACACCAGCCGTTGCAGAAGAAGTCGCCGAGCGGCACCTCGACGGACGGGTCGTCCTCGCCGTCCCAGTAGCACCGCAGCACGAGCCGCCGCCACCAGTCGGGGAACACCGTGCACCAGACGTGCGTGACCACGCCTGGCCCCTCGACGTCGGCGAGCACGACGGTCTCCCCCGCCTCGACGGGGATCGACGGCGAGACCTTCCAGCCGACACCGAGGTCACGCGCTGCGCGCTCGCCGGTGCCGGTCGTCGCCCGTCCGCCGCCTCCCTTCGCGCCCGTGAAGTTCTCGGCGCTGATCGAACGCGTCCGTGCGTCCGTCAGCCGCCATGCCTGTGCCAGCCCGTTCGTGCCGAGCGTCACCCGCACCACCTCCGCGGTGCAGGGTAGGGGCCGGGACGGGGCGCGCGCTACCGCACGAAGCGGACGGTGAGCGGATAGCGGAAGCGGCTGCCCGTGGCCGCCGACAGGCCGCCGACGAAGACGAGGAGGAGCCAGGCCACCCAGATCACGGGGAACAGCAGCGCCGGCAGGATGAGGAACGCGGTCGCGCCGAGCGCGATGTTCGCGATCAGGAAGGTGAGCTGGAAGTTGGTCGCCTCGGCGGCCTGGGCACGCAGGTAGCTGTTCCGCCGGCCCTCGGCGAGGTAGATGATGAGCGGCACCAGGAAGAACGTCGGGAACGCGGACCAGTGCATGAGCAGCGCGGCCGTGCGCTCGCCGCTGGACGTGCTGAGCGGCTGCGGCGGCGGCCCCGCGGGTCTCGGCGGCGCGGACGGCAGCAGGTCGACCAGCGGCGCCTCGAGCTCGCCGTACGTGCGCGCGGCCAGCACCCGGTCGATCCGCGCGTCCAGCTCCGCGTCGTCGAGCCGGCCCTCGGCGTACGCCTCGTGCAGTATCTCGACGACCTTGTCGCGGTCGCTGTTGGCGACCCGCAACCAGGGCTGCGGACGGAACGGATGAGGAGCCGCGGCGTGGTTCATGACATCGATCCTCTCCGGCGGTCGTGCTCCTGCCAATCGGGGACTACCCTGAGTTTGCATTTTCCAGTGTCACGTCCGCCACCGCTGATCGGTAACGTGTCGGTGTGCTGCTACGCGATCTCGCCCCCGACGAACTCCCCCGCGTCCTCGAGCTGAACAACGCCGCCGTGCCCGCCGTCGGCGAGCTGACGCTGCCCGCGCTCACGGAGCTGGTCGGTGCGGCGGCGCTCGGCGTGGTGGCGACCGACCCGGACGCCGGCGGCGCCGTCGTCGGGTTCGCGCTCGGCTTCGGCCCGGGCGCGGCGTACCGCAGCGAGAACTACCGGTACTTCGCCGAGCGGCTCACCGACTTCCACTACCTGGACCGGATCGTCGTCGACCCGGCGTACTTCCGGCGCGGCGTCGGGTCGGCCCTCTACGACGAGGTCGAGCGGCGCTGCGGCGCGAAGGTGCTGGCCTGCGAGGTCAACCTGGTGCCGCGCAACGACGACTCGCTCGCGTTCCACGCCTACCGCGGCTTCGAGCAGGTGGGCAGCCAGGACACCGAGGGCGGCAAGAAGACCGTGTCGCTGCTGCAGAAGAACCTCGGCTAGGCGCGCAGCAGGGCCCGGCACGCCTGCCGTACGCCGTCGGCGGACAGCCGGGTGAGGTGGGCCACGAGCAGGTCGCGGAACGCCGCCGACGTCCCCAGCTCGCCGAACACCTCGGCCAGCGACAGCAGCCGGCCGACGGCCGCGGCGGGCGCGCCGGCGTCCGCGAGCAGTGCGGCCAGCCGTCCGGCGAGCGGGTCGTCGACGGCGATCGGCCGCCCGTCCTCGCTCCGGCCGGCGGACACATACCGCATCCA
>JAFMQP010000011.1 GCA_017354575.1 Acidothermales bacterium
TCTGCTGCCCGGGCGGCGCGAGCGCGTACGCGTAGCGCAGGTCCTGGTCCCGGACGAACCAGACGTGCATCATCTCGGTGCTCTTCCGGCCGTTCTTGTCGTGGTAGTGCCAGCGTGTGTACGGGCCCGCGACGTCCGGACCCTCCTGGCCCTTCGGCATCATGTACATGACGCCGACGAGCCGGTACGTCCCGTCCGCGGCCCGGTTGTAGATGAGCGTCTCGGGTGCGGCCGGGTCGGCGGTCCTGCCGTCCCTGCGCAGGCCGGGGTTGCCCACGTGGAGCGCCCAGACGGCGTTCTCGTCCTTCATGTTCGGGTGCGACCGCTGCCGTCGGCGCAACGCGGCGGCGACGTCGTACCCGGCGGCGGTCGCGGCCTTGGGGTCCCGGTAGCGCGCGGTGTCGGAGATTGACCGGTCGAGCAGCTTCCTCGCGGCCGCGGTCTGCACGGGCGTCGCGTTCGAGACGTCCGGCAGGTTGGGCAGGTCGTGCCGGTCGCCGTTGTGGCCGCTGTGCCCGTTGAGGTCGTGCCCGGCGGCGTCGGCGTGGTCGGAGCCGCTCGCGTGCTCGGACGGTGCGGCGAGCGCGACGCCGCTCACCACGAGGGTCGCCGCGGCGAGGCCGCCGACCACGCCCGCGGCCAGCCGTCGCGGCACACCGCCGGGCGCCGGGGCGTCGCGTGCCAGCAGCAGCCAGGTGCACGCGACCGCGACGAGCACCTCGAGCGCGGTGCACACGACGTCGGCGACGCCGATCGCCTCCGGGTGCCAGGCCTCGGGCCCGAACGGCAGCCCGACAGTGCGGGTGACCGCCCAGAGCATCACGACGGTGGCGTTCACCCCCAGCCCGGACGCGAGCAGGCCGGGGCCCGGCCGGGTCCACACGAGGAACGCCCAGCCGAGCTGGAACGCGCCGGCGAGCAGGAAGAACAGGCCGTACAGCCACCATTCGGCGAAATGGTCGGGGGCGACGCCGAAGTGGACGATCGCGGCGCCGGTCGAGCAGAGCGCGGCGATCCTGCCGAGCAGAGTGAACCTCGTCATGACCGACAGGCTTGCCCGTGAGCGTGAGGTGACGGTCCGGTGATTGTTCGAGCTGTGTACGGGTGGGCCACGGCGTGCGGCCGACCGCGTACCGTCGTCCCGTGGCGAGTGAGAAGGGACTGGCGCTGGTCGTCGAGGACGAGCGGTCGATCGCCGACCTGATCCGGCTGTACCTGGAACGCGACGGCTTCGACGTGCGCGTCGAGGGTGACGGGCGGGCGGGGCTGGCGGCGGCACGGGCGGCGCACCCCGCGGTGATCGTGCTCGACGTCCGGTTGCCGGAGCTCGACGGCATGCAGATGTGCCGTGCGCTGCGTGACGACGGCGACTGGACGCCGGTGCTGTTCGTGACCGCCCGCGACGACGAGATCGACCGCGTGCACGGCCTCGAGCTCGGCGCGGACGACTACGTGACCAAGCCGTTCAGCCCGCGTGAGCTGGTGGCCCGCGTCGGCGCGATCCTGCGCAGGTCCGGGCGCGACGAGGACGCCGACAGCGTGCTGCGGACCGGCGTCGTACGCCTCGACCCGGGCCAGCGCCGGGTGTGGGTGGGCGTGGCCGAGGTGGAGCTGACGACGACCGAGTTCGACCTGCTCGCGCACCTGATGCGCCGTCCCGGCCGGGTCTTCGAGCGGGACGAGCTGCTGAGCCAGGTGTGGGGCTACGAGAGCGCCGTCGGCAGCCGCACCGTCGACGTGCACGTCGCGCAGCTACGCGGCAAGCTCGGCGCCGACAGCCCCATCCGCACCGTCCGCGGCGTCGGCTACTCCGTCCGCAAGGGAACCTGACCCGTGGCCGTCCCCTCTCCCGACCCGGCCGTTCTCGAAATGATCATGTTATGTAGGTCATTCCTGTGATCACATCGCGAGTTGCACCTTCACATGGCCTGCCCACCGTGTGGAGCTGGTGCTCGACGTGTGGTCACGGAAATCGCCTACATAACATGATCATTTCGACCTCCGGACGCGCCAGGACGAAACCGTGACCGGGGAGCGGGCCGTTCGGGTGCGGGCCGGTGTGCGGGCGTGGTTGCGGCGGGTGGGGCCGGACACGCTGGCGGCACGGGTCGCGCTCGTGACGGTCGCGGTGGCCGTGGTCGCGGTGCTCGTCACCGGGCTGGTGTCGGTCGGGCTGGTGCGGCAGGCCGCGCAGGTGCAGGCGCGCGCGGCCCTCGCCCGGCAGGCGAACGTGGCCAGGCAGATCATCGACGCCGACCGCCCGCGGAGTGTGGGGAGGGCGGTCCGGGCGCTGCGCGACGAGGGCCAGAACATCCGCGTCGCGCGTGTCCTGCCGAACGGCACCGTCCGCGGCGACCCGTTGGCGAGGCGCGCCGTCGCCGCGCGACCGTACCCGGGCACCGGAACGGACGCCTCCTACCGGGTGCGCGTCGACGGCAGGGTCGTGTACGTCGAGGTGCGCGCGCTCTCGACCGGCGGCTCCCTCGTGCTCGCACAGCCGGAGGCGAACGCCGCGCGGCTGGTGGCGTCGGTCGTCCGCCGCACGCTTTTCGCCGCCGCCGTCGGCCTCGCGGTCGCGGTGCTCGCCGGCCTGTTGCTCGCCTGGCGCCTCGCCGCGCCGCTCAAGCGGGCGTCCGCCGCCGCGCAGCTGCTCGGTTCCGGACGCCGCGACGTCCGCGTCCCGCCCGGGGGTCCCGCCGAGGTCGCCGAGGTCGCCGACTCGCTCAACGCCCTCGGCGACGCGCTCGCCAGCAGTGAGGAACGCCAGCGCGAGTTCCTGCTGTCCGTCTCGCACGAGCTGCGGACGCCGCTGACCGCGATCAAGGGCTTCGCCGAGGCCCTGGCCGACGGCGTCACGACCGACGACGCCGCGGCCCGGCGGGCCGGCGGCACGATCAGGGCGGAGGCCGACCGGCTCGGCCGGCTCGTCGCCGACCTGCTCGACCTTGCGCGGCTCGGCGCCGACGACTTCCGCATCGAGCCCGCGCCCGTCGACCTGGTCGAGCTGCTGCGGCACGCCGCCGACGTCTGGTCGGCCCGGTGCGAGGCCGTCGGCGTCCGGTTCGCGGCCGAGCTGCACGACCGGTCGCTGCCGGTGGTCACCGACGCCGCACGCATGCGCCAGGTCGTGGACGGGCTCGCCGAGAACGCGTTGCGGGTGACGCCGGCGGGCAGGCCGATCGTGTTCGCCGCCCGTGCGGAGGCCGGTTGGGCACTGGTCGAGGTGCGTGACGGCGGCCCCGGTCTCACCGAGGCCGACCTCGCCGTCGCGTTCGACCGGTCGGTGCTCTACGAGCGCTACCGCGGCGTCCGCCGGGTGGGCACCGGCGTGGGCCTGGCTCTGGTGCACGGGCTGGTGACCCGGCTGGGCGGTACGCCGTCGGCGGGCCACGCACCCGAGGGCGGCGCCCGCTTCAGCGTCCGCATCCCGCTCGCCTGACCCCGCCGGGCACCCATTACGTACCCTGGGTCCCGATGAGCGCCACCGACCCCGCCGTGCCGCGCACCTACCGGGTGCGCACCTTCGGCTGCCAGATGAACGTGCACGACTCCGAGCGGCTGTCCGGCCTGCTCGAGGAGTCGGGGTACCTGCCCGCGGCGGACGGCGCCGTCGCGGACGTCGTCGTCTTCAACACCTGCGCCGTGCGCGAGAACGCCGACAACCGGCTGTACGGCAACCTCGGGCAGCTCTACCCGGTGAAGCGCGCGCATCCCGGCATGCAGATCGCCGTCGGCGGCTGCCTGGCGCAGAAGGACCGCGGCGAGATCGTCCGCAAGGCGCCGTGGGTCGACGTCGTCTTCGGCACGCACAACGTCGGGTCGCTGCCGACGCTGCTCGAGCGCGCGCGGATCGCGGACGAGGCGCAGGTCGAGATCAGGGAGTCGCTCGAGACGTTCCCTTCGACGCTGCCGACCAGGCGCGAGTCGGCGTACGCCGCCTGGGTGGCGATCAGCGTCGGGTGCAACAACACCTGCACGTTCTGCATCGTGCCGAGCCTGCGCGGCCGCGAGCAGGACCGCAGGCCCGGCGACGTCCTCGCCGAGATCGAGGCGCTCGTCGCCGAGGGCGCGATCGAGGTGACCCTGCTCGGGCAGAACGTCAACTCCTACGGCGTCGGCTTCGGGGACCGCGGCGCGTTCGCGAAGCTGCTGCGTGCGTGCGGCGAGATCGACGGGCTGGAGCGCGTCCGGTTCACCTCGCCGCATCCGCGCGACTTCACCGACGACGTCGTCGAGGCGATGGCCACGACGCAGAACGTCATGCCGCATCTGCACATGCCGCTGCAGTCCGGCTCCGACGCGGTGTTGCGCGCGATGCGCCGCTCGTACCGCAAGGCGCGGTACCTGGGCATCGTGGAGAAGGTCCGTGCCGCCCTGCCGGAGGCCGCGATCAGCACGGACGTCATCGTCGGGTTCCCCGGTGAGACCGAGGAGGACTTCGCCGAGACGATGGACGTCGTCCGGCGCGCGCGGTTCTCCGGCGCGTTCACGTTCCAGTACTCGACCCGCCCGGGTACGCCGGCCGCGGACATGCCCGGGCAGGTGCCGCCCGACGTCGTCGCCGACAGGTACGGCCGGCTCGTCGCGCTCGTGGACGAGATCGCCTGGGACGAGAACAAGCGGTTCGTCGGGCGCGAGCTCGAGCTGCTGGTCACCGAGGGCGACGGCCGCAAGGACGACCGCACCCGCCGGCTCAGCGGACGTGCGCCCGACAACCGGCTGGTGCACTTCACGCCCGGCGCGCCCGTGCGCCCGGGCGACGTGGTCACCGTCCGCGTGACGCACGCCGCGCCGCATCACCTGGTGGCCGACGGCGAGCCGCTCGGCGTGCGCCCGACGCGCGCGGGCGACGCGTGGGAGCGCAGGAACGCCGCGCCGGGGTCGACGTCCGGCGTCCCTCTGGGGATGCCGAGGGTTCCCGTCGGGTGAAGTCCCTGTCGATCACGTCAACGTGATCAACAGGGACCCCAGGACGCGTGGTTACTGCTCGTCGTCGGTGTCGTCGTCACCGCCGAGGCCGTCGACGTAGTCGCCGGCCTTCTCCTGGCCCTGGTCGACCTGGTCGGAGTACCTGCCGCCGGTCCTGTCGTCGGCGAAGTCGCCGGCCTTGTCGATGCCCTCGTCGACCTGGTCCGGGTGCTCGCGTGCGGCGTCCTCGGCCTTGTCGCGGATGTTGTCGAACATGCTCATGGGCGTCCCCCTGTCCGGTCGCCACCGCCACCGGCGACGGCGGGTAAGTGGCTTCCTACCACTGCCCGGCGACGCTGACCAGTAACTTCGGGCAAACTCCTGTCATGACCTCCCAGCCGGTGCTGGCCGTCGTCGGGCCGACCGCCGCGGGCAAGTCCGCGCTCGGCCTCGCGCTCGCGCACGCGCTCGACGGCGAGATCGTCAACGCCGACTCCATGCAGGTCTACCGGGGGATGGACGTCGGCACGGCGAAGCTCCCGCCCGCCGAGCGCGAGGGCGTCCCGCACCACCTGCTCGACGTGTGGCCGGTGACCGAGACGGCGTCCGTCGCCGAGTACCAGCGGCTCGCGCAGGCGGCGGTCGCCGCGATCCGCGACCGCGGCCGCACGCCCGTGCTCGTCGGAGGATCGGGCCTCTACGTGCGCGCCGTCGTCGACGACCTGGACTTCCCCGGCACCGACCCGGACGTACGCCGCCGGCTCGAGGCGGAGCTCACGGCACGCGGCGCGGACCCGTTGCACGCCCGGCTCGCCGAGCTCGACCCCCCGGCGGCCGCCGCGATCCTGCCCGCCAACGGCCGCCGCGTGGTGCGCGCGCTCGAGGTCATCGAGCTCACGGGTGAACCGTTCAGCGCCCGCCTGCCGGGCTACCGTGCGACGCCGTCGGCGGTGCAGGTCGGCGTCGCCGTCCCCCGTGCCGCGCTCGACGAGCGGATCGAGGCGCGGGTCGACCGGATGTGGGCGGCGGGCCTGGTCGACGAGGTCCGCCGGCTGGAACGCGAGGGCATCAGGGACGGGCGCACCGCGAGCCGCGCGCTCGGCTACCGCCAGGTGCTGGCGTTCCTGGCCGGCGAGTACGACGAGCGCACCGCACGCGACGAGACCGTGCGCGCGACCCGGCGGTTCGCCAGGCGGCAGGACTCGTGGTTCCGCCGCGACCCGCGCGTGCACTGGCTGCCGTACGGGGACGGGATGATCCACCGGGCGCTGTCGACATACGAGAGAATGGCGGCATGCGGTTCGTGAAGGCACACGGGACGGAGAACGACTTCGTCCTGCTGTCCGACCCGTCCGGCCGGCTCACCGTCGACGCCGCGCTCGTGCACGCGCTGTGCGACCGGCGTGCCGGCATCGGCGGCGACGGCGTGATCCGTGTCGTCCGGACCGCGGCGGTCACCGAGGTGGCGCAGCTCGCCGGCCAGGCCGAGTGGTTCATGGACTACCGCAACGCCGACGGCACGATCGGCGAGATGTGCGGCAACGGCGTGCGCGTCCTCGTCCACTACCTGCGCGCGGCCGGGTACGTCACCGGCCCGGTCACGGCCGTCGCCACCCGAGACGGCGTGAAGCGGGTCGAGATGCGCGACGACGGCACGTACTCCGTCGACCTCGGCCTACCCGACCTCCGCGGGCCGAGCAAGGCGAGCATCGGGGACCTCGTCTTCGACGGCGTCGAGCTGTCCACCGGCAACCCGCACCTGGCGTGCGTCCTCGGCGGGGATCCCGGGGGCGGCGGGGTGAACCCGGACGTGCCGCTGGAGGCGCTCGACCTGACCCGGCCGCCCGAGGTGGACCGTTCGATCTTCCCGACCGGCACCAACGCCGAGTTCGTCACCGTCCTGGGGCCGCGGCACATCCGGATGCGCGTGCACGAACGCGGCGTCGGGGAGACCCGGTCGTGCGGCACGGGTGCGTGCGCGGCGACGCTCGCGGTGGCGTCCGCCCAGGGCGACGCGGTGGGCACCTGGGACGTCGACGTGCCCGGCGGCCGGCTGCAGGTGACGCTGGACGGGCGTACCGCCCACCTCGCCGGCCCGGCCGTGCTCGTGGCCGAGGGCGAGCTGCGTCCCGAGTGGTTCGCCCGCTGACCACCGTCGGGGGCCAATTGACGTGCCGGTGTCGGCGGCGCGTGCGAGACTGGCAGCAGATGAATGAAGAAGAGCGCTACATCGATGCCGTGCCGGACGACGTCGACGACGAGCCGCTGACCGGCGAGCTCGACCTCGAGGACCGCGCCGCGTTGCGCCGGGTCGCCGGCATGTCCACGGAGCTGGCCGACGTCAGCGAGGTGGAGTACCGGCAGCTGCGGCTGGAGCGGGTCGTCCTCGCCGGTGTCTGGACCGAGGGCACGGTCGAGGACGCGGAGAACTCGCTCACCGAGCTCAAGCTGCTCGCCGAGACCGCGGGCTCACAGGTGCTCGACGGCCTGCTGCAGCGGCGCAAGCGGCCCGACCCGGCGACCTACGTCGGCCCCGGCAAGGTAGCCGAGCTGCGTTCGATCGTCGACGCCACCGGCGCCGACACCGTCATCCTCGACGGCGAGCTCACGCCCGCGCAACTGCGTAACCTCGAGGACCGCATCGGCGTCAAGGTCGTCGACCGCGCGACGCTCATCCTCGACATCTTCGCCCAGCACGCGAAGAGCAGGGAGGGCAAGGCGCAGGTCGAGCTGGCGCAGTTGCAGTACCTGAACCAGCGGCTGCGCGGCTGGGGCGGCAACCTGTCCCGGCAGGCCGGTGGCCGCGTCGGCGCGCAGGGCGGCGGCATCGGCGGCCGCGGTCCCGGCGAGACGAAGCTGGAGACCGACAGGCGGCGCATCCGCACCCGGATGGCGAGGCTGCGCCGCGACCTCGCGCAGCTGCGGCAGACCCGCGACACCAAGCGGCAGACGAGGCAGCGGGGCGAGATCCCGTCCGTCGCGATCGCCGGCTACACCAACGCGGGCAAGTCGTCGCTGCTGAACCGGCTGACCGGCGCGGGCGTGCTCGTCGAGGACGCGCTGTTCGCGACGCTCGACCCGACGACCAGGCGGGCCACCACGTCCGACGGGCGCGTCTACACCCTCACCGACACCGTCGGCTTCGTCCGGCACCTGCCGCACGACCTGGTGGAGGCGTTCCGGTCGACGCTCGAGGAGGTCACCGACTCCGACCTCGTCGTGCACGTCGTCGACGGCGCGCACCCGGACCCCGTCGCGCAGATCGCCGCGGTGCGCCAGGTGTTCGAGGAGATCGGCGCGTCCGAGGTCCCCGAGATCGTGGCGGTGAACAAGGCGGACGTCGCCGACCCGCTGGTGGTGAAGGCGGTGCTGCTGCGCGAACCGCACGCGGTCGTGGTGTCGGCGCGGACCGGCGAGGGCGTGGACGAGCTGCGCGCGCTGATCGAGCGCGACCTGCCGCGTCCCGCGTACGAGGTGCACGTGCTGGTGCCCTACGAACGCGGTGACCTGGTGGCCAAGGTGCACCAGCGCGGTGAGGTGCTCGGCCAGGCGCACAACGGCACCGGCACCGTGTTGCACGCCAGGGTGCCCGGCGACCTCGCCGGGCGGCTGGAGCCGTACGCCGTCGCGCCCACCGCCTGATGCCGTCACTTCGCCCAGGCGTACTGGGCGAGCAGCGAGATGCGGGCGACGACGGGGCTGCGGGTGCGGTGGCCGGCGTACGCGGTGGGTAGGTCCACCGTCGTCGTCTCGTCGCGGTAGCGGCTCTTCTGCTCGGGGAAGTGGATCGCGGTGCCTTCCTGGAGCGCGTGGAGGCCGCGGGCGGACACGTTCGTGGTCGCCGTGAACTGGCCGCTGAGCCGGCTGGGCAGCGGGCCGCTGTGCTCGGTCCACGTGAACGCGTCGGCGTCCGGGATGCGGCGCGCCTTGAACCGTGCCCGAATGGCGGCCTCGATCGAGGCGACGCTGCCGTGCTGGGCGGCGAGATACCAGGTGACCTTGACGCCGCAGGCCGAGGAGTACCAGCCGTGCTTGGTGAAGCCCTTGTCGCCGGTCGCGCACGTGTCGCGTCGCTCCTTGCCGAGCACGCTCACGCCGTAGCTCGTCGGCTCGCCGGGCACCCCGATCGCGCCGTCGAGCTGGGCGAGCGCGGCGAGCTCGGCGTCCGCACTGGCGGTGAGCTGGTCGCGTTTCGCCGCGGCCTTGGGATCGTCGGGCCCGACCGTGTTGCCGTTGCCGCGCACGGTGAGCCCCGCGGCGGCGCCGAGCGCGAGGCAGATGATGCCGACGATCACGGTCAGCCAGAGGGACCCGCCGCGCTTGCCCTTCGTCTGCACGTACTGCGACGGCGGCCGCGTGCGCCAGCCGGTCACGGCGCCGCTCCACGCCGGCCCCGCGTGAGTCCCCAGTTGATCATGTCAACGTGATCAACTGGAAGCTCGCCGCGCGCCGGGGCCGTCACTCGACGCGACCGCCCAGATGTCGGGCGAGGAACGGTTCCGCGGCGGCGAAGAACCGCTCCCTGTTCTGTGGCTTGGCGAGCCCGTGGCCCTCGTCCTCGAACAGCAGGTACTCGTGGTCGATCCCGCCCGCGCGCAGCGCCTGGACGATCTGCTCGGCCTCCGCCTGCTTCACCCGCGGGTCGTTCGCGCCCTGCGCGACCAGGACGGGCACCCGGATCTCGTCGGCGTGGTTGAGCGGCGAGCGGTCCTTCAGCATCGCCTCGTCGGTTGCCGGATCGCCCATCCGCTTGTGGAACAGGGTGATCGCCGGCTGCCAGTAGTCCGGCAGCGACGCGATCAGCGTGAGCAGGTTGGACGGGCCGCAGACGTCGATCGCGCACCGGTACAGGTCAGGCGTGAACGTGACGCCGGCGAGCGCGGCGTATCCGCCGTACGAACCGCCGGAGATGGCGATCCGCTCCGGATCCGCCCAGCCCTGCCCGACGGCGTACGCGGCGGCGTCGCTGACGTCGTCCTGCATCGCGGCGCCCCACTGCTTGTCGCCGGCGTTGACGAACGCCTTGCCGTATCCGGTGGAGCCGCGGAAGTCGACCTGGACGACGGCGTACCCGCGGTTCGCGAACCACTGCACCTGCGGGTCGAACCCCCACGTGTCGCGTGCCCACGGCCCGCCGTGCACGTGGACGACGGTGGGCAGGCCGCGTCGCGGAACCCCGACGGGGAACGTGACGTAGCCGTGCACGGTGAGCCCGTCGCGCGCGGTGAACTCGTACGGCTCCGTGGGGGCGAGGACGTACCGGGTCAGCGCCTCCTTGTGCACGAACAGCCGCGCGACGTCGCCGGTGCCGCGGTCGTAGACGGCGTACTCGACCGGCCCGTCCGGCCGGGCGTGGGAGACCAGCCAGAGCCGGTCGCCGCGTTCGGTGCGGTCGACGGTCAGCTCGGCGTCGCGGTGCGCGTGCAGCAGGTCTAGGTCGCCGCGAACCGTCTCGTCGAGGACGACGTACTCCCTGCGGTCCCTGGCGAAGACGGCCGCCTGCGCCTCCAGCGTCTCCGGGTGCAGCAGGACGCCGGACACGTCATAGGTGTCGTCGGCGGCGAGCACCCGCTCCTCGCCGGTGTCGAGGTCGACGCGGACGAGCCGCGACGCGTTGGCGTCCACCGACGAGATCATGAGCAGCGCGCGCCCGTCGCGGGTGAACGAGACGATCCCGGTGCCCGTGGTGTCCTCGTGCGCGATCTCGCGGAACGGCCGGAACTGTCCGCTGTCGTCGTCGCGCAACGCGATGAGCTCGGTGCCGTCGGGCCGGTAGGTGACGGCGCCGCGGACGACGAGGTCGCTGTCGACCTCCCACGCGACGTAGCCCGGGTTCTCCTCGACGAGCGTCAGCTGACCGGTGCGCAGGTCGAGGCGGTGTACGTCGTGCAGCCGGGGGTCGCGGTCGTTGAGGCCAACGAGCAGCTCGTGCGGGTGCCAGCGGCTGCGCCCGATCAGCTGTGCCTGCACCTTCGCGTCGGCGGGCGTCAGCCGGCGCTCCTCGCCGGTCGCCAGATCGACCGAGAAGAGCACCCAGTTCTCGTCACCGCCGACGTCCTGCAGGTAGACGAGATGGCGGTCGTCGTGGCAGAACCGGAAGGTACGGATGCCGCGGTCGCGGTCGCGGGTGACCGGCCGCGGGGCCGCGCTGCCGTCGCGCGGACCTACCCAGACGTTGAGCACACCGTCGTCCGGCGCGATGTACCCGATCCTCGTGCCGTCCGGAGACAGCGCGGGCGCCACCCGGTCGGGGTTGCCGAACAGCACCTCGCGCGGGACGAGCGGTACGGCGTCGTATGTCTCGGTATGCTCCACGTGGCCGAACCTACCCTGCCGTGCTTTGCGCCGGGCGCATCGTGCGACGGTGCGTACGCGGTTTCAAGTCCCGGCTCGGGTCAGTCCACGGCGGGCGGGCCCCGGGCGATCCGGCGGTCGATGCGCTCGCGAGATTCGGCGCTGCCGTCCCCCGCGTCCCACATGCTCTCGATCCACCAGGTGGCGCCCGCGTCGGCGTACGGGCGTACGACGTCCGCCGCCGCCGACGTTTCCAGCCCGGCGGTCTCGCCCTCGATCACGATGTCGAACGGGATGTCGGCGCCCCGCTCGGCGCGCGCCCAGTCGACGATCTCGGTGACGACGGCGGGCGACGCGCGCGGCCCGTCCTCCCTGACGACCGGAACGATGCCGTCGTAGCCCGCCACCCGCGCCATCGACCCGCGGCTGTCCCAGAGCCCGACCACCCAGATCGGGATGCGCGGCTGCTGCACCGGTCGTGGTGGCACGAGCGGGAACGGATTCGGGCGCAGGTGGTAGTGCTTCCCGTCGTACGAGAACGGCTTGCCGGTCCACAGCCGCGTCATGATGTCGAGCGACTCGTCCATCAGTTCGGCGCGGGTACGGCGATCGGTGACCTCGCCGAACTCCGCGACCCCCGTGTCCGGCGCGCCGAGCCCGACCGCGAGCTGCACCCGGCCCTCGGACAGCACGTCGAGCGTCAGCGTCTCGCTCGCGAGCTTCCACGGCCGCATGCGCGACGGCGGCGTGAGCATGGTGCCCAGTCGGATGCGTGATGTGGTCATCGCCGCGGCGCCGAGCGACACCCACGCGTCGATGCCGTAGAGGCACTCCCAGACGAAGAACGCGTCCCACCCGGCCTTCTCGGCCGCGGCCGCGAGTC
This sequence comes from Acidothermales bacterium, assembly GCA_017354575.1. GTDB lineage: Bacteria > Actinomycetota > Actinomycetes > Streptosporangiales > WHST01 > WHST01. Next base: position 12,086 of record JAFMQP010000011.1, read on the forward strand.
TCGGTACCGCGTGGACATCCATGTAGGGCAGCACGAATCCGTAGCGCATGCCGGCACTCTCGCACCCAGCACCGACAGCGCGGATCAGCGCCGGTCGAACGCCCCGCGCGGCGGCTCGGGTGACGGCTCGGCGTCCGCCTCCCGCACGACCGGCGCGCCCGCCGTGAAGCGCGCCAGGTCGTCGCCTGTCACCAGGCGCGCCGGGAACGGGCCGCCCGCCAGCCGACGGCCCAGCGTGTCCCACGGCGGCGCGGTGTGGGCGCCCACCAGCACGAGGTTGCCGAATCGCCTGCCCCGCCAGGTGCCCGGTTCGGCGGCGATGCCGACGTGCGGGAACACGTCCGCGGCCGTCGCCGCCATCGACCGCGCGAACGCCAGCGGCCGGCCGTCGGCGAGGTTCATCACGACGACCCCGCCGGGACGCACGACCTCGCGGGCCGCGGCCAGGCACTCACGGCATGCGATCCGCGCCGGCATCCGCGTGGCGGCGTACACGTCCACGACCACGGCGTCGTGCGAACGCTGCCGGCTCCGGTCCAGCGCGGCACGCGCGTCGCCGGTGCTGACCCGCAGCCGGAGTGCCGGGTCCGGCGGCAGCGCCTCGCGCACGAGCGCGACGAGGGCCGCGTCCAGCTCGACGACCCGCTGGCGCGAGCCGCGCCTCGTGGCGGCGACGTAGCGCGGCAGCGTCAACGCCCCGCCGCCGAGATGCAGCACGTCGATCGCCGCACCGTCGGGGAACGAGACGTCGAGGACGTCGGCGATGTGCCTGACGTACTCGTAGGCCAGGTACGTCGGCTCGGCGAGGTCGACGTGCGACTGGGGCGAGCCGTTCAGGAAGAGCTCGGCGGCGTACGGCCGGTCCGGGTCGGGGACGATCTCCGCGACGCCGCAGTCGACCTCGCCGCGCCACGGCGCGGGACGCGGCGGGTCGGTTCGGCGTCGAGGCACACCTCACCGTACGGGTTGTCCACAGATTCATCGACGCGCGCCTCCCGGGCGCGTCCGCCGGTCAGACTGGCGGCCGACGAGGAAAGGAGGGACCATGACGGTCATGAACGTGGTCGACGGCGAGCTTCCCTTCACGGTCGAGGACCTGGAGGACACGCCGGATGACGGCCGCAGGTATGAGCTCATCGACGGGACGTTGTTCGTGAGCCGGCACCGTGCTGGCCGCACCAGGAGGTGGTCATCGCGCTGGCCGTGCTGCTGCGTGCGGCCTGCCCCCGAGCCATGCGCGTGTTGGCGGCGCCATTCGGTGTGCGGCAGGACGAGTCCAACGAGGTGCAGCCCGACGTGCTCGTCGCGCGGTACGCCGACCTCGCCGACAGGTGTCTGCCCGTGGCGCCGCCGCTCGCCGTCGAGGTCATCTCGCCGTACAGCCGGCTGCGCGACCGCGAGCTGAAGAAGGCGTTCTACGAACGGTGGGGTGTGCCGCGGTACTGGCTGGTCGACCCGGACCGGACGGCACCGTCGCTGACCGTCCACGCGCGTACCGACGCCGGCACGTTCGAGCGGCGTGCGCAGATCGAGGGTACGGACGGCTACGACGCGGACGAGCCGTTCCCGGTACGCGGCGTCCCGGACGAGCTGGTCGCCGGGCTGCGTCCGTAGCCAGGCTCACGCACCACCGGTCGCCGGACCCACGCCGCCACGCGTTCGAGCGGCAGGAACGCGGTGAGCAGGATCGCGGTCGGCAGGAAGTGGATGCCGATGCCGAGGTACGTCACCAGGTGGAACGACGCCCAGAACAGCACCAGCGCGAGCCGCCACCGGCCGCGCAGCACGAGCAGCAGCGGCGACAGCAGCTCCGCCGTCAGCAGGCCGAACTGCGCCGCGACCAGGAGGTGCGGCACGTCGAGCAGCGGGTGTGCGAGCCAGCTGCCGCGCCGGACGATCGACCACGCGAACGTCGCCCCCGTCGGCCAGTCCGGGCCGCCCATCCGCAGCTTCGCCAGCGCGGAGAGGAAGTAGGTCCCGGTCACGGCCACCTGCACGCAGCGCAGCGCGAACCCCGCCGCCTCGCCGCGCGAGTCGTCCCGCGACGACGCGACGCCGGCGGTCGGCAACACCCACACCGCCGCCAGGATCGCGAGGTGGTCGTGGTCGACCTTGCCGTACGACATGTTGACCAGCTGCCACCACGTGTACGCGAGCGCCACGACCGTCCCGGACAGCCGCGGCCGCCACCCCGCCGCGGCCACGACCGCACCGGCGAGGATCGCGACCCGCAGCACCTGCACCGTCACCGGGTTCGGTGCGGGGACGTGCAGCAGCCGCGCCAACAGCACCGGCCGGTACAGCTCGGCGGCACCGTACCCGTGCGCGATCACGTCGCCGGTGAAGTCGAAGACGTCCAGCCAGAGGAACGCGTACGTGAGCACCCGCAGCCACGCGATCCGCGACGCGGGTGCCGGCCGGCACCACCAGCCGGCGAGGCACGCCACCGCCCGGTTCACCGGACGGTCCAGACGGCGAGCGTGACGGCGTACCGACTCGAGGGCCGGCCGTCGTGCAGCCGGATGCCCTGCTGCACCAGGTAGACCTTCGTGTACCGCGGCTGCCGCGGATGCCGTGCGCGCCAGGCGTCCGCGATCGCCTGCAGCTTGGCCGGGTGCCGTTTGAACGCCCCCAGCTGGCCCTCGACCTCCGCGCGTTGGATGCCCACGCCGTTGGTCGTGAGCGGCACCCGGACGTGCGTGCCCGCGCTCGTGTCGGCCTCCATGTGCACCGACGAGATCACGCCGTCCGGCTTCGCCCGGAACGCGAACTGCGCCATCGGGCCGAACGGGAACCAGTCGTCGTTACCCGCCAGCGCGGACACGACGAGCACTGCGCACACCAGCGTGGCGAGCGTGACCCGCCACGTACGCGAGAGGAGCGAGAGCCGGCCCGGCTTCGGCATGAGCGGCACCGTAACACCAGGTCGGTCGCGGGGCGTGGTTTCATGCTCGGAGTGCGTGACGGCGGTGAGAGCGGTGACATCGGGATGAGCGCGGGACCACGGACGGTACGGGCGCCGCACGGCGCGGATCTCAGCTGCCAGGGCTGGCCGCAGGAGGCGGCACTGCGGATGCTGATGAACAACCTCGACCCCGACGTCGCCGAGCATCCCGACGAGCTGGTCGTGTACGGCGGTTCCGGCAAGGCGGCGCGGAGCTGGGACGCGTACGAGGCGATCGTCAGGTCGCTCGAGGCCCTCGCCGCGGACGAGACGCTGCTGGTCCAGTCCGGCAAGCCGGTGGCGGTGTTCCGTACCCACGAGTGGGCGCCGCGCGTGCTCATCGCGAACGCGAACCTGGTGCCCGACTGGGCGAACTGGGACGAGTTCCGCCGGCTCGAGGCGCTGGGGCTCACCATGTACGGGCAGATGACGGCGGGCTCGTGGATCTACATCGGCACCCAGGGCATCCTGCAGGGCACCTACGAGACGTTCGCCGCGGTGGGAGCGAAGAGGTTCGGTGGGTCGCTCGCGGGTACGGTCACGCTGACCGCCGGGCTCGGCGGGATGGGCGGCGCGCAGCCGCTCGCGGTCACCATGAACGACGGTGTCGCGCTGTGCGTCGACTGCGACCCGTCGCGCGTACGCCGCCGCATCGAGCACCAGTACCTGGACATGCAGGCGGCCGACCTCGACCACGCGCTCGCCGTGGCGGAGGACGCGCGCAGGGAGCGTCGCGCGCTTTCCGTCGGGCTGGTCGCCAACGCCGCCGACGTGGTGCCGCGGATCCTGGCGTCCGGCGTCCCGATCGACGTGGTCACCGACCAGACCAGCGCGCACGACCCGATGCGGTACCTGCCGTCCGGCGTCGAGTTCGACGACTGGGACGCCGAGCGGGAACGCGACCCCGAGGGCCTGGTCGAGCGGGCGCGGGAGTCGATGGCGAGGCACTGCGAGGCGATGGTCGGGTTCCGCGACGGCGGCGCGGAGGTGTTCGACTACGGCAACTCGCTGCGCCGGGAGGCTCAGCTCGGCGGGTTCGCGCGCGCGTTCGACTACCCCGGCTTCGTGCCCGCGTACATCCGGCCGCTGTTCTGCGAAGGCAAGGGGCCGTTCCGCTGGGCCGCGCTGTCCGGCGACCCGGCCGACATCGCGCGCACCGACAAGGCGATCCTCGACCTGTTCCCGGACGACGAGCACCTGGCCAGGTGGATCAGGCTGGCGGGGGAGAAGGTGCGGTTCCAGGGCCTCCCGTCGCGGATCTGCTGGCTGGGTCACGGCGAGCGCGACAGGGCCGGGCTCGCGTTCAACGAGCTGGTGGCGTCGGGCGAGGTCGCCGCGCCGATCGTGATGGGCCGCGACCACCTGGACTGCGGCTCGGTGGCGTCCCCGTACCGCGAGACCGAGGCGATGCGCGACGGGTCGGACGCGGTCGCCGACTGGCCGCTGCTCAACGCGCTGGTGAACACGGCGTCCGGCGCGACCTGGGTGTCGATCCACCACGGCGGCGGCGTCGGTATGGGCCGGGCGGTCCACGCCGGGCAGGTCACCGTCGCGGACGGGACGCCGCTCGCCGCGGAGAAGATCGAGCGGGTACTCACCAACGACCCGGGCATGGGCGTCGTCCGGCACGTCGACGCCGGCTACGACGAGGCGGTCGCCGTGGCCGAGCGCACCGGCGTCCGCATCCCCATGCGCGAGGGACCCGCGTGAGGGAACTGTGGGACGCGCTGTTGCCGCTCGGGCGCGACCCGGCCTCCGGGGGCTACCGGCGACACGGGTGGGACGCCGCCGAGGCCGAGTGCCGCGCCTGGTTCCGGTCGGCCGCGCGTGACCGCGGGCTCACCGTCGAGGAGGACGGCAACGGCAACCTGTGGGCGTGGTGGGGAGAGCCGGGCGGCGACGCCGTCGTCACCGGGTCGCACCTGGACTCCGTGCCGGACGGCGGCGCGTACGACGGTCCGCTCGGCGTCGTCTCGGCGCTGGCCGCGGTCGACCTGCTGCGGGCTCGCGGTGTGCGGCCGCGGCGGCCGTTCGCCGTCGCCGTGTTCGCCGAGGAGGAGGGGTCCAGGTTCGGCATCGCGTGTCTCGGCTCGCGGCTGCTGGCCGGCCGGCTCGACGCCGACCATGCCCGCGCACTCGCCGATCGCGACGGCGTCACGCTCGAACGGGCGCTCTCCGACGCGGGCGCCGACCCCGCGGCGATCGGTTTGGACCACGAGCGACTGCGGCGGATCGGCTGCTTCGTCGAGCTGCACGTCGAGCAGGGCCGCGGCCTGGTCGACCTGGACGCGCCGGTCGGCGTCGGCAGCGCGAGCTGGGCGCACGGACGCTGGCGGTTCGACTTCGCCGGCGAGGCCAACCACGCCGGTACCACGCGCCTGGCCGACCGGCGCGACCCGATGCTGACGTTCGCGAACACGGTGCTGTCGGCGCGCAAGAAGGCGCGGCAGGCCGGGACGGTCGCGACCGTGGGCCGGGTCGAGGTGACGCCCGACGGCACCAACGCGATCCCGTCGCTGGTGCGTGCGTGGCTGGACGCCCGCGCACCGGACGCGCCGACGCTCGCCGAGGTCGTCGCCGCGACCGAGCGGGCCGCGCACGAACGCGGCGGACGCGACGGCGTCGACGTCACGGTGACGCAGGAGTCGGGCACGCCGGAGACGTCGTTCGACGCCGCGCTCGTCCACCGGCTCGCGGAGCTGCTCGGCGGCGTGCCGGTGCTGCCGACCGGCGCGGGACACGACGCCGGCGTCCTCGCGACGGCGGGCGTCCCGGCGGCGATGCTGTTCGTCCGCAACCCCACCGGCGTCTCCCACTCGCCGGCCGAGCACGCCGACTGGTCCGACTGCGAGGCCGGCGCCGAGGCGTTGGCGCGGGTGCTGGAGGACCTGGTGGCGTGACCGCCTTCCACTGCGCACATGCCGCGCTGCCCGAGGGCGTCCGCGACGACGTGCTCGTGGAGGCGGACGGCGGGCGGATCACCTCGGTACGGGCGGCCGCCGAAGCCCCGCCCGGTGCCGTCAGGCTGCCCGGGCTCACCCTGCCGGGGCTGGCGAACGCGCACTCGCACGCGTTCCACCGCGCGCTGCGCGGCCGAACCCATGGCGGCGCCGCCGACTTCTGGTCGTGGCGCGAGCAGATGTACGCCGTCGCCGCGCGCCTCGACCCCGACTCCTACCTGCGGCTCGCCCGCGCCGCGTACGCCGAGATCGCACTCGCGGGCGTCACCGTCGTGGGCGAGTTCCACTACCTGCACCACCAGCCGGACGGCACGCCGTACGCCGACCCGAACGCGATGGGCCACGCGCTGGTCGAGGCCGCCCGGCAGGCGGGCGTCCGGCTCACCCTGCTCGACACGTGCTACCTGCAGGCCGCGCCGGACGGCACACCGCTCACCGGCACGCAACGCCGCTTCGACGACGGTGACGCCGAGCGCTGGGCCGTACGCGTGGCGGACGCCGAGGCGCCGCGGCGCGGCGCGGCCGTGCACTCGGTGCGCGCCTGCCCGCCCGGCGCGATGGCGACACTGGCCGACTGGGCGCGCGACGCGGACGCCCCGCTGCACCTGCACCTGTCCGAGCAGCGCCGCGAGAACGACGAGTGCCTCGCCGCCCACGGCCGCACGCCGGCACAGCTGGCGTCCGACACAGGTGTGCTCGACACGCTCGCCACCGCCGTCCACGCCACCCACCTCACGACCGGCGACGTCGCGCTGCTCGGCGGGAGCGGCACGTCCGCCTGTTTCTGCCCGACGACCGAGCGCGACCTCGGCGACGGCATCGGTCCCGCCCGCGCGCTCGCCGACGCCGGTGCCCCGCTGTGCCTGGGCAGCGACAGCCACGCCGTCGTCGACCTGGTCGAGGAGGCCCGTGCCGTCGAGCTGGACGAGCGCCTCGCCACCGGACGGCGCGGCGCGTTCACCGCCGCCGAGTTGCTGCGGCACGCCACTGCTGCCGGGTACGCGTCGCTCGGTCGGCCCGACGGCGGGACGGTCACGGCGGGTGCGCTCGCCGACCTCACCGCCGTCCGGCTCGACTCCGTCCGTCTCGCCGGCGCTCCGCGCGGCGACCAGCTGCTCGCGGCCGTCCTCTACGCCGCCACCGCCGCCGACGTGAGCCACGTCGTCGTCGCGGGCGAGATCGTCGTCGCGGACGGCCACCACCAGCGTGTCGACGACGTGCCGGGCGAGCTCGAGCGGGCCGTCACCGACCTGTTCGCGTAGACGGTAGCGTGGCGAACCGGCCCCGAGACCGCGGAGAGGCGGACGCGTGAGTCACGAGGTATCCCGGCTGCTCACCAACATCAAGCGGTTGTGGACGGGCGTCGGCGAGCCGCTGGAGCACGTGGCGGTACTGGTCGAGGACGGCGTGATCGGCTGGGTCGGCGACCAGGACGACGCGCCGGACGCGGACATCGTGGACGACTGCCGCGGCGGCCTGGTGACGCCCGGGTTCGTCGACACGCACACCCATCCGGTCTACGCGGGTGACAGGGCACCCGAGATCGCGCTGCGGTCGACGGGTGCGCGCTACGCCGAGATCGCCGCGATGGGCGGCGGCATCGCCGCCACCGTCCGCGCCACGCGCGCCGCGCCCTGGGACCAGCTCCGCGCCGGCCTGCGCGCCCGGCTCGTCGACTTCGTGCAGTCCGGCAGCACCACGATGGAGGCCAAGACCGGCTACCACCTCACCAGGGACGGCGAGCTCGACGCCGTTCGGCTGCTGGCCGACCTCGCCGGTGACCCCGTCCTGCCGCGGCTGTCGGTCACCTTCCTCGCCGCGCACGCGATGCCGCCCGACTACACCGGCAGCCGGGACGACTACACCGACGAGGCCGCCTCGTGGTCCGCCGCCGCACGCGAGGCCGGTGCCGACAACGTCGACGTGTTCTGCGACGAGGGGTACTTCACGACCGACCAGTCCCGCCGCGTGCTGCAGGCCGGCATCGACGCCGGGCTGCGGCCGCGCGTACACGCCGACGAGCTCGCCCGCACCGGCGGCGCGCAGCTCGCCGCCGAGCTGCGCTGCCTTTCCGCCGACCACCTGCTCAAGGTGACGCCGGAGGACGCCGACGCGCTCGCCGCCGCGAACGTGGCCGCCGTCGTCTGCCCTGGCACGTCCCTTCAGCTGCGCGCCGCGCCGCCGGTGCGGATGCTGCTCGAACACGGCGTCACCGTCGCGCTCGGCACCGACCACAACCCCGGCCAGTGCGGCAGCACCTCGATGTCACTGATGATCAGCCTCGCCGTCGCCGTGTTCCGGATGAGCGTCACCGAGGCGCTGCACGCGGCCACCGCCGGCGCGGCGACCGCGCTCGGGCTCGACGACCGCGGCGTCGTCCGCGAGGGTGCGCTCGGCGACCTGGTCTGGTGGGACGCCGCGCACGAGGGCTCGTTCGCGTGGGCGTTCCGGCTGGAGCCGCGGCAGGTCTGGCGCGGCGGCGTGCCGGTGCTCCCCGCCGACCTCGAGGCGCTCGTCTAGTCCGGTTGCGGACGCAGCCCGTCGATGACGAAGGAGAGCAGCCGGTCGGCCTCCTCCGGTGCCTTCTCGACCGCGGT
>JAFMQP010000118.1 GCA_017354575.1 Acidothermales bacterium
AGACCTCCTGCCACGAGTCGGCGAACGCCCAGAACGCGTTGGGAGCGTGGGCTCGCACCGCCGAGCTCTCCGGCCGCGGCGTGCCCTCGCGGGCGCAGCGTTCCATCTCCTCGCGCATGCGCTCGTCCATTCGTTCCAGCGGTACGTAGCTGATGCGCTGCCTCGCCACTAGCTGCTCCTCTCGATCGCCGCGACCACGCGCTCCGGTGTGATCGGCAGGTCGCGGACGCGGACGCCGAGCGCGTCGGCGACGGCGTTGCCGATCGCGGCCGCGGCCGGTCCCTGCACCGCCTCGCCCGAGCCGAGCGAGGGTTCGTCCGGACGGGACACGACGCGGACGTCCACGGCCGGCACCTCGCTGAACCGCAGGATCGGGTAGCTCGCCCAGTCGGTGCTCGTCACCCGCTCGCGGTCGAAGCGCACGCTCTCCTTCAGCGTCCAGCTCGTCGCCTGCACGGCGCCGCCCTCGATCTGGTTGTGCACGCCGTCGGGGTTGACGACCCGCCCGACGTCGACGGCCACCGCGAGCCGGCGCACCCGGATCTCGCTCACCGTCTCGACCTCCGCGATCACCGCGCAGTACGCACTCAGGCTCTTGTAGCGCGCGTAGCCGATGCCGTGCCCGACGTTCTCCTCGTCGCCACGCGTCGACCAGCCGGCGAGGTCGGCGGCCGATTCGAGGACCGCCCGCCCGCGCGGGTCGGTGAGCTGCGCCAGCCGGTACTCCAGCGGGTCGCGGCCGGCGGCCTCGGCGAGCTCGTCGAGGAACGACTCGATCGCGAACACGTTGCCGTACGCGCCGAGCGAGCGCATCGCGGACGTCCGCAGCGGCGTGTGCAGCACCCGGTGCGCGTGGACCGACAGGTGCGGGAAGGCGTAGCCGGGGACCGCGTTTCTGTGACTGCCGCCGCTTGGCAGTGCCGGGTCGACGGGCGGCGCCGGCTCGACGGGGCGTTCGAGATGGCGCGCCGCGAGCAGCCCGGGGTTGCCCGCGTAGCCGGGCCGCGACGTGTACCCGTGACTCCACAGCTCGTACGACCACGTGACGACGTCACCGGACGCGTCGACGCCGGCCTCGACGTCCATGCTCATCGCCGAGCCGAACGGTGACCACGACAGCTCGTCGGCGCGGCTCCAGCGCAGCAGCACCGGCCGGCCGGGTACGGCGCGGGCGAGCAGGACGGCGTCGAACGCGGCGTCGTCGGCGCCGTTGTGGCCGTAGCACCCGGCGCCCTCGACGTGCCGGACGGTGACGGCGTCCACGCCCATGCCGAGCACCGACGCGATCGCGCGGCGCAGCGGGTGCACGCCCTGGCTGTGCGTCCACACCGTGACGGCGTCGTCGTCCCAGCGCGCGACGCCGCAGCTCGGCGCCATCGACCCGTGGGCGAGGAACTGCTTGCCGTACCGCGCCTTCAGGGTTCGGGCGACGCGGCCGGGTTCCGGCGTGCCGGACTCCTCGACGACGGTGTCGTCGGTGGGACCGCCGCGGAGGAAGGCGGGCAGGTCGGCCTCGTCCGGCAGGCTCTGCTCGGTCTTCCACTGCGCGTTGCCGCGCAATGCCTCCGCCGCCTCGTCCGCGGCGGGCTCGTCGTCGGCGACCACGCCGAGGAAGCTCCCGTCGCGGACGACCGCGCGGACGCCGGTGCGGGCCTCGACCGCGCCGGTGTCGACGTCCAGCAGCGTGGCGGCCGGCGACGGCGGCCGCACCACCCGGCCGAAGAGCTGGCCGGGAAGCCTGAGGTCGTGGACGAACCGCGGCCGTCCGGTCACCTTGTCGGGCAGGTCGAGCCGGGCGACGTCGGTGCCGACGAGAAGCAGGCGGTCGGCGGCCTTCGGCTCGACGTCGCCGGTTGCCTCGCGGTCGAGGTCGACACGTGCGGCGAGCGCGCCGTAGGTCAGCTCCCGCCCGGCGGCGGCGAACGTGCCCTCGTGGACGGCGACGTCGGCCGGCTCGACGCCGAGCTCGTCGGCCGCGGCGGCGGCGAACAGCGCGCGCACCTCGGCGCAGGCCTGCCGCAGCGCCGCGCCGCTGGTGCTGACGGACAGGCTGCCGGCGGTGAAGCCCTCGTCGGGCCCGGCGGCGGTGCCGGCCGGCTCCATCCGCACGTCGGCGAACTCGACGTCCAGCTCGTCGGCGGCGATCTGGGCGAGCGCGGTGACGATGCCCTGGCCGAGCTCGACCTTGCCGACGCGGACGGTGACGACGCCGTCCGCCGCGACGCGGAGCCAGGTGGAAAGACGCGGGTTGGCCGCGAGGTCGGGAGGCAGCGTCATCGTTGTCCTCCCGCCGCCGCGCGCAGCACCGCGCGCACCACCCGGCGTTGCACGCCGCAGCGGCACAGGTTCTCGTCCAACGCCGCGACGACGGCGTCCTCGTCCGGGTTCGGGTTCTCGTCGAGCAGCGCCGCCGCGCGGATCAGGATACCGGACGTGCAGTACCCGCACTGGGCGGCCTGCTCGTCGAGGAACGCCTGCTGCAGCGGGTGCGGCGCGCCGTCGGTGGCGAGCCCCTCGACCGTGGTGACCGCCGTGCCGTCGACCGACCAGAGCGGTGTGTCGCAGGACGTCATCGGCCTGCCGTCGACGAGCACCAGGCAGGCGCCGCACATCCCGAGCCCGCAGCCGAACCGCGGCCCGGACAGCCCGAGCGGACCGCGCAGCACGGACAGCAGCGGCGTGTCGTCGGGGCTTGTCGGCTCGTGCCTGGTGCCGTTGACCGTGAGCGCGACCACGTAGTCTCCGTCCCAGGGGCGCAATCGTTTGCGTCCCAGTCTCGACCGGCTCTCGCGGTGCCGTCAAGGCCGGGCTCCCGACCTCCGACGGGCACTGACAACGCCGTCTCGTTTTCACGGTGCCCTGTTCGGCGTCCCTGCGCAACCCGTGCCGCCGCCCGTGGGGGCCGGAACGGGTCCGCACTAGGCTGCCGTCGTGCCCGCGACGACGTCCGACCACAACGCCGCGACCCGTGCCGTCGCGCGGCTGGAGATGCCCGAGGACATGCGCCGCGACGTCCGGCTGCTCGGCGACACCCTCGGGCGGGTGCTGAGCGAGCAGGGCGGGGCCGACCTGCTCGAGGACGTCGAAGCGCTGCGGCACGCGGTGATCGCCGCGGCAGCCGACCCGGCCGCGGACGACGAGGCGCGGCGGCTGGTCGAGTCCTGGCCGATCGAGCGCGCGGAGCAGGTGGCGCGGGCGTTCACCTGCTACTTCCACCTCGCCAACCTCGCCGAGGAGCACCAGCGCGCACGCACGATCCGCGCGCGCGAGCGGTCCGGCGTCGAGGTGCCCGGGTCGCTCGCGTCCACCGTCGCGTCGATCGGCGAACGGGCGGGCGAGCGGCGGCTGGCCGAGCTGGTCGGCGAGCTGCGCTTCCACCCCGTGCTCACCGCGCACCCCACCGAGGCCCGCAGGCGCGCCGTCGTCACCGCGATCCGCCGGGTCGGCGAGCAGCTCGCCGTCATCGACGACCCGGGGCTTTCCGCCGCCGAGGAGGCCGAGGCGCGGCGGCGGCTGTTCGAGGAGGTCGACGGGCTGTGGCGGACGGCGTTGCTGCGGCAGAGCCAGCCGGACCCGCTCGACGAGGTGCGCACGGCGATGGCGGTGTTCGACGACACGCTGTTCCGCACCGTCCCCGCCCTCTACCGCGGCCTCGACACGGCGCTCGCGCCCGCGGACGCCGGTCGCAGGCCGCCGCGCGCGCCCGCGTTCCTGCGCCTGGGCAGCTGGGTGGGCGGCGACCGGGACGGCAACCCGTTCGTCACCTCGCAGGTCACCAGGGAGGCGGTGCTCGTCCACGCCGAGCACGTCCTGCACGCCCTGGAGAACGCCGCCACCAGGATCGGCCGGACGCTGACCGCGGGCGACACCACGACGCCGCCGTCGGAACGGCTGCGCCGGCTGCTCGGCCGGGCGGCGGCGGCGTACCCCGACCTGTCGGCGGCGATCGCGAAGCGCTCGCCCGCGGAGTCGCACCGGCAGGCGCTGCTGATGGCGGCACAGCGCATCCGGGCCACCCGCGAACGGAACATGGACCTCGCCTACCGCGACGCGGACGAGCTGTCCGCCGACCTCGCCGCGGTGCAGGAGTCGCTCGCCGCCGCGGGTGCCGTCCGGCTGGCGTACGGCGAACTGCAGCACCTGGTCTGGCAGGTGGAGACGTTCGGGTTCCACCTCGCGGAGCTGGAGATCCGCCAGCACAGCGAGGTGCACGAGCGGGCCCTTGCCGAAGTCCGCGCCGGCGGTGACCTCAGCGCGCAGACCGACGAGGTGCTGCAGACGTTGCGGGTGATGGCCTGGATCCAGGAGCGGTTCGGCGTCCGCGCGTGCCGCCGGTACGTGGTGAGCTTCACGAGGTCGGCCGCGGACGTCGCCGCCGTGCACGAGCTGGCGGCGTACGCGACGGACGGCCGCGCGCCGGTGCTCGACGTGGTGCCGCTGTTCGAGACGGGTGCCGACCTCGCCGGCGCCGTCGACGTCCTCGACGAGGTGATCGGGCTGGACCCGGTACGCCGCCGGCTCGCGGTCACCGGCGGGCGGCTCGAGGTGATGCTCGGCTACTCCGACTCCGCGAAGGACATCGGGCCGGTCTCGGCGACGCTGCTGCTCTACGACGTGCAGGCCGCGCTCGCCGCGTGGGCGAAGCGGCAGCGCATCCGGCTGGTGCTGTTCCACGGGCGCGGCGGCGCGCTCGGCCGCGGCGGCGGGCCGGCCAACCGCGCGGTGCTCGCGCAGGCGCCCGGCTCGGTCGCCGGCACGTTCAAGGTCACCGAGCAGGGCGAGGTCGTCTTCGCCCGCTACGGCAACCCGGCGATCGCGCGGCGGCACATCGAGCAGGTCTCGTCGGCCGTGCTGATGGCGTCCACCGAGGAGGTGGAGCGGCGCGCGAGCGCGGCGGCGCAGGAGTACCGGGGCATGGCGGACGCCATCAGCGCGGCGGCGCGGGAGACGTACGCCGCGCTCGTCGCCGCGGACGGGTTCGCCGCGTGGTTCGCCCGGGTGAGCCCGCTGCAGGAGATCGGCTCGCTGCGCATCGGCTCGCGTCCCGCGCGCCGCGGCGGCGCCGCGCAGGACCTGTCCGGCCTGCGTGCGATCCCGTGGGTGTTCGCGTGGTCGCAGACGCGGATCAACCTGCCGGGCTGGTACGGGCTGGGCAGCGGCCTCGCCGCCGTCGACGACGTCGCCCGGCTGCGGGAGGCGTACCGCGAGTGGCCGCTTTTCGCGTCGCTGCTCGACAACGCGCAGATGAGCCTGGCGAAGACCGACCGGCGGATCGCGGCGCGGTACCTGGCGCTCGGCGACCGCCCCGACCTCACCGCGCGGGTGCTCGACGAGTACGACCGTACGGTCGAGCGGGTGCTCGCCGTCACCGGCAACACCCGGCTGCTCGAGCAGAACAGGGTGCTGTCGCTCGCCGTCCAGCTGCGCAACCCGTACGTGGACGCGCTCTCGCACCTGCAGCTGCGGGCGTTGACGGCGCTGCGCCGCGGCGAGCCGGACGACGGTGCGCGGGCGGCGTACGAGCGGCTGCTGCAGCTGACCGTCAACGGTGTGGCCGCGGGACTGCAGAACACCGGATGACCGGCATCGCATGGGACGTGCGCGTCGTCGCGTCCACCGCGTCGACCAACGCCGACGTCGTCGCCGCGGCGTCGCGGGGCGAGCCCGCGGGCCTGGTTGAGGTCGCGCGGCACCAGACGTCCGGACGCGGACGGCTCGGGCGCGGCTGGGTCACGCCGCCGGGTACGGCCCTGACGTACAGCGTGCTGCTGCGTCCCGCGCCGGTGCCGGCGACGCGGTGGTCCTGGCTGCCGCTGCTCACCGGGTGCGCGGTCGTCGCCGCGGTGCGCGACGTCACCGGCGTGCGGGCCGGGCTGAAGTGGCCGAACGACGTGCAGGTGGGGGAGCGCAAGCTGGCCGGCATCCTGGCCGAACGGGCCGGTGACGCGGTGGTGGTCGGCGTCGGGCTGAACGTGCGGATGTCCGCGGCCGAGCTGCCGACGCCGACCGCGACCTCGCTCGCGGTCGAGGGTGCGGCGTCCGTGGACGACGAGTCGCTGTTGGACGCGCTGCTGCGGGCGTTCGCCGCCGCGTACGACGACTGGCGGAAGGCCGACGGGGTGGTGGCCGGCGCGCGCGCGGACGGGTACCGCGCGCTCTGTACGACGCTCGGCCGGGCGGTTCGCGTCCACCTGCCAGGCGACGCGGTGCTCGACGGAACCGCGGCCGACGTGACCGAGTCCGGCGCGCTGGTGGTGCGGGACGGGTCCGGCGTACGACACGAGCTCGCCGCCGGCGACGTCGTCCACGTCCGCCCGGCGTAGCGCCGGACGCCACTCGGGCAGCACGACACCCTGCGTACCGGCGCCGCTGTGGGACCATTGGCGCGATGGCGAAGACGAAGGCCGACAAGCGGCTGGCCGACGGGGAACAGGTCGTCCACGACCTGCACCAGCACTGGGTGAAGCTCGTCGGCCCCGCCGTGCTGCTCGTCCTGACGGTCGGTCTCGGCGGCTTCCTCGCCGCGCTGGCGGCGCAGCAGTGGCTGCAGCTGGTGATCGGCCTCGCGGTGCTCGTCGTGGTCCTGTTCTGGGTGCTGCGCCCGTTCCTGCGCTGGTACACCACGACGTACACCCTCACCGACCGCCGGCTGCTGATCCGCAGCGGCGTCCTCAGCAAGTCCGGGCACGACCTGCCGCTGCGCCGGGTCACCGACGTCGCGTTCCGGCACTCGCTCTGGCAGCGGATGTACGGTGCCGGCACGCTGATCCTGGAGTCCGCGGGCGAGCAGGGCCAGGTGGTGCTGACCGCGGTGCCTTCGGTGCAGGACGTCTACCGCGACCTGTACGAGATCCTCGACCCGGACACCGACTCCGTCGACAAGCCGCACCCGCGACGCCGGCGGCAGCCGAAGATCGAGCCGCGATGATAGGCGTCCGCAGGGACTCTCCACACGTCGCCGAGATCGTGCTCGACCGCGCCGAGGCGCTGAACGCGCTGTCCACCGCGATGGCCCGCGAGCTGGCCGCCCGGTGCGGTGAGCTGGCCGCGGACGAGACGGTGCGCGCGGTCGTGCTCAGCTCGGCGAGCGAGAAGGCGTTCTGCGTCGGCGCCGACCTGAAGGAACGCGACCGCTACACCGACGGCGAGCTGCGCGCGCAGCGCCCGGTCTTCCGTGCGGCGTTCGGCGGCGTGCTGGGGCTGCCGGTGCCGACGATCGCCGCCGTGCACGGCTACGCGCTGGGCGGCGGTTGCGAGTTCGCGCTGTCCTGCGACCTGGTCGTCGCGGACGAGACCGCGGTGCTCGGGCTGCCCGAGGTGTCGGTCGGTCTCGTCCCCGGTGGCGGCGGCACCCAGCTGCTCACCCGTCGGCTTGGCTGGTCGCGCGCGGCCGACCTCCTGTTCACCGCGCGGCGGCTCGGCGTCGACGAGGCGGAGCGGATCGGCCTGGTCGACCGGCGGGTCGCCGCGGGCGACGACCGTAGGGCGGCGCTCGAGCTGGCGCGGGGGATCGCGGCGAACTCGCCGGTCGGCGTCCGTGCGGCCAAGCGGGCGATGCGGCTCGGGCACGGCGTCGACCTCGCGTCCGCGCTCGAACTGGAGGACGCCGCCTGGCGCGAGACCGCGTTCTCCCCCGACCGCGCCGAGGGCGTCCGCGCGTTCAACGAGAAGCGCACCCCGCAGTGGCCGGACCGATGACCGCTGGGGACCCCCACCGTGGTCCTGGCACCGGTCGGGGACCCCACTTGGGGCTATCGCCACAATGGGGGTCCCCAGCATGACGCCGGTCGCCGTCGTCCTGGCGGTCATCCTGATCGGCATCGGCGTGGTCGCGCTCACCGCGCTCGCACAGCGGGTGAGGGTCTCCGCGCCGCTGCTGATCGTCGTCGTCGCCGTCGGCCTGTCGTTCGTGCCGTGGATACCGAACTTCCAGCTCGACCCCGAGGTCGTGCTGTACGTCCTGCTGCCGCCGCTGCTGTACGCCGCCTCGCGCGGCAGCTCGCTCATCGGCCTCCGGCGCAGCACGCGGCCGATCGGGCTGCTGGCGATCGGGCTGGTGCTCGTCACCGCGCTCGCCGTCGGCGCGGTCACGCACGCCCTGCTGCCGCGGGCGTCGTGGGCGGCGGCGATCGCGCTCGGTGCCGTCGTGGCGCCGCCGGACGCCGTCGCCGCGACCGCCGTGGCCCGCCGCACCGGCCTGCCGCGCGGGCTCGTGACGCTGCTCGAGGGCGAGAGCCTGTTCAACGACGCCACCGCGCTGGTGACGCTGCGGGTATGCGTCGCCGCGGCCGTCGCCGGGTCGTTCTCGCCGGCGATGACGGTGGGCTACTTCGTGCTCGCGGCCGTCGGCGGCGTCGTCATCGGCGTGCTCGCCGGGTACCTGCTCACGCTGGTGCGCCGGCACATGCGCTCGCCGCTGCTAACCACGGGACTGTCGCTCATCACGCCGTTCGCCGTCTACCTGCTCGCCGAGGAGGCGCGGGCGTCCGGCGTGATCGCCGTGGTCATGACGGGGCTGCTGCTCGCGCACCGCTCGCCCAGGGACCAGTCGCCCGCCGCGCGGCTCACCGAGGAGAGCTTCTGGGCCACCGTGCAACTGCTGCTGGAGGGCGCGGTGTTCGCGCTCATCGGGCTGGAGCTCACCGACATCATCGGCGGCGTCACCGAACCGTGGCCGACCATCCTGATCGTGAGCGCCGTGGTGCTCGGCGTCGTCCTGCTCGTCCGGCCGGCGTGGGTCTTCGGCCTGGTGTACGTCGCCCGGATCGCGCCGTGGACGTACCGCGGCCGGCCCCGGCCCGGCGGGCTCGCGGTGGTGTCGTGGGCCGGGATGCGCGGCGTCGTCTCGCTCGCCGCGGCGCAGACGCTCCCGTTCGGCCTGCCGCACCGCGACCTGTTCGTGCTCGTCACGATGGTCGTCATCCTGTTCACGCTCGGCGTGCAGGGAGCGACCCTGCCGACGTTGATCAGGCGCGTCGGCGTGCTCCCGCCCGACCCGCGGCAGGACGCCCTCGCCGTCGCCCGCGCGCAGCAACGGGCGACCGACGCGGGCAAGCAGCGGCTGGCCGAGATCTGCGACGAGGAGGGCCTGCCGAAGCGGCTCGTGCAGACGCTGCAGAAGCAGCTCGACCTGCAGGCGTACAGTGCGTGGGAGCAGCTCGGCGACCAGGAGGCCGAGACGCCGACGCAGCTGTACCGCAGGATGCGGCGTGAGGTCGTGGCCGCGCAGCGCGGCGTGCTGATCGAACTCCGTGACGCCGGCGAGCTGGAGGAGGAGCTGCTGCGTGACCTGCAGCGTCGGCTCGACCTGGAGGAGTCCCTGTTGCCCGAGCCCGAGTCCACCGAGGACGCCGGTCACCAGGACGTCCTGCCTGAACGCCCGTCCGGGTGCGTACACCTGAAGCAGGCGCCCACCCGTATCCCCGACGCCGAACCGCGCGAGTGCGAGGGCTGCGTCAAGGAGGGACGCAGCGACTGGGTGCACCTGCGGGTCTGCCTCGACTGTCACTACGTCGGCTGCTGCGACTCGTCGCCGCGCAGGCACGCCAGCCTGCACTTCGGCGAGTCCGAGCACCCGGTGATGGGCTCGGCGGAGCGCGGCGAGCACTGGC
>JAFMQP010000119.1 GCA_017354575.1 Acidothermales bacterium
AGGAAGGAAGGATCCGCTGTGGCGGAGATCTACTACGACGACGACGCCGACCTACAGGTGATCCAGGGCAAGAACGTCGCCGTGCTCGGTTACGGCAGCCAGGGCCACGCGCACGCGCTCTCGCTGCGCGACTCCGGCGTCGACGTGCGGGTCGGGCTGCCCGAGT
Source organism: Acidothermales bacterium (assembly GCA_017354575.1). Classification (GTDB taxonomy): domain Bacteria; phylum Actinomycetota; class Actinomycetes; order Streptosporangiales; family WHST01; genus WHST01. The sequence goes on from JAFMQP010000119.1 coordinate 167, forward strand.
CGTCGAGGAGCAGGCCGAAGGCGGAGGCGGAGGGCCTGCGCGTGGTCACGCCGTACGAGGCGTGCGAGGAGGCCGACCTGGTCATGGTGCTCGCGCCCGACACCGTCCAGCGGCACCTGTTCGCCGAGGCGGTCGAGCCGAACCTGGTCGACGGCGACGCGCTGTTGTTCGGCCACGGCTTCAACATCCGGTACGACCTGATCAAGCCGCCCGCGGGCGTGGACGTCTGCATGGTCGCGCCCAAGGGCCCCGGGCACCTCGTGCGCCGGGAGTTCTCCGAGGGCAAGGGCGTGCCGGTGCTCGTCGCCGTCGAGCAGGACGCCACCGGCCAGGCGTGGGAGCTCACCAAGGCGTACGCCAAGGCCATCGGCGGCACCCGCGCGGGCGCGATCAGGACCACGTTCACCGAGGAGACCGAGACCGACCTGTTCGGCGAGCAGACCGTGCTGTGCGGCGGCATCTCCCGGCTGTCGCAGGCGGCGTTCGAGACGCTGATCGACGCGGGCTACCAGCCGGAGATCGCGTACTTCGAGGTGCTGCACGAGATCAAGCTGATCGTCGACCTGATGTACGAGGGCGGCATCGCGCGGATGCGCTACTCCGTCTCCGACACCGCCGAGTACGGCGACTACAGTCGTGGCAAGCGGGTCATCGACGACCACGTCAAGCAGACGATGCAGCAGGTGCTGGCGGAGATCAAGGACGGCACGTTCGCCCGCGAGTGGATCGCCGAGGACGACGCCGGCCGGCCGAACTTCACCCAGACCCGCAAGGACCAGGCGGCCCACCCGATCGAGAAGACGGGCGAGCAGCTCCGCGCCATGATGCCGTGGCTGGACCGCCCGATCACCGAGACGGCCTGAGCCGGAGTCGTACGCCCCCACCCCTCACGGGAGGGGTTGGGGGCGTACCTTGCCCTAACAGGCGGACAGCTCCTTGTAAACTCTGTGTTACGCGGGCACAGAGCCGTGTCCGACCCGTGGACACCGGTCACCGAAGCCGCGAAGGGTCACTGAACACGTGAGTCGTACCGCCGTGCTCGTCGCCGACGAGCTCTCTCCCGCAGGTATCGCCCTCCTCACCGAGGACTTCGACGTACGCCAGGTCGACGGCACCGACCGCGAGGCGCTGCTGCCCGCGCTGGCCGACGTCGACGCGCTCATCGTCCGCAGCGCCACCCAGGTCGACGCGGAGGCGCTCGCCGCCGCGCCGCACCTGCGCGTGGTCGCGCGCGCCGGCGTGGGCCTCGACAACATCGACGTGAGCACCGCCACCAAGCGCGGTGTCATGGTCGTCAACGCGCCGCAGTCGAACATCGTCAGCGCCGCCGAGCACGCGATCGCGCTGCTGCTCGCGTCCGCGCGCAACATCCCGCAGGCCGACGCCGCGCTGAAGGCGGGCGAGTGGAAGCGGTCCAAGTACACCGGCGTCGAGCTACAGGGCAAGGTCGTCGGCATCGTCGGTCTCGGGCGCATCGGCGTGCTCGTGGCGCAGCGGCTCTCCGCGTTCGGCGTCAAGCTGGTCGCCTACGACCCGTACGTGCCCGCCGCCCGCGCGTCGCAGATGGGCGTGCGGCTGGTCGGGCTCGACGAGCTGCTGCGGGAGAGCGACTTCATCACCGTCCACCTGCCGAAGACGCCCGAGACCAAGGGACTGATCGGCGAGCGGGAGCTCGAGCTCGTGAAGCCGAGCGTCCGTATCGTCAACGCGGCCAGGGGCGGGATCGTCGACGAGGACGCGCTTGCCGGCGCGATGAAGGACGGCCGGGTCGCGGGCGCGGGCGTGGACGTGTACCCCTCCGAGCCGTGCACCGACAGCCCGCTGTTCGCGCTGTCGAAGGTCGTCGTCACGCCGCACCTCGGCGCCAGCACGCACGAGGCGCAGGAGAAGGCGGGCCTCGCGGTGGCGAGGTCGGTGAAGCTCGCGCTCGCCGGCGAGCTGGTGCCGGACGCCGTCAACGTCCAGGGCGGTGCGATCGCCGAGGACGTGCGGCCGGCGCTGCCGCTCGTCGAGAAGCTCGGCCGGTTGTGGACCGCGCTCGTCGGGGGCATGGCGAGCGCGCTCGAGGTCGAGGTGCGCGGCGAGATCGCGGCCGAGGACGTGCAGATCCTGCAGCTCGCCGCGCTCAAGGGCGTGTTCACCGACGTCGTCGAGGACGCCGTCAGCTACGTGAACGCGCCGCTGTTCGCGCAGGAGCGTGACGTCGAGGTCAGCCTGGCCACCTACGAGGAGAGCCCGGACTACCGCAACGTCGTCACGATCAGGGGCACACTGCCGAACGGCGAGGTGCACTCGGTCTCCGGCACGTTGTCCGGTGTCCGGCACGTCGAGAAGCTGGTGGAGATCGACGGCTACAACGTCGACATCGTGCTGACCGACCACATGGCGTTCTTCCGCTACACCGACCGGCCCGGCGTGGTCGGGGCGGTCGGCAGGCTGCTCGGCGAGGCGCAGGTGAACATCGCGAGCATGCAGGTCGGCCGCGACAAGGAGGCCGCACACGCGATCGTCGTGATGACCCTCGACTCGCCGATCCCGACCGGCCTGCTCGACGAGATCGTCGCCACCATCGGCGCCGAGGACGGCCGGGCGGTGGACCTCTCCGAGGCCTGAGCCCCGCCACACCGTCACTTTCCGAAGGGCACTCGCAACCGTGTGACAGCGCGGTCCGGGTGCCCTTCGTCGGTTTGAACCGACCGCTCGTCGCATCCGTATACGAAGTACTCGACAGACCGTCTTCGAGTGTGCAGGATGTGTCGCACGGATTTTACGTGCGCATTGCGCCCACGTGGGCGCATGTCGGGAGGTATTGCATGAGCTTCCTGGACCGGGACCGGACCATCGCCAAACCGGGCTTCAACAGATGGCTGATCCCGCCGGCCGCGCTCGCGGTGCACCTGTGTATCGGGCAGGCGTACGCCACGAGCGTCTACAAGACCGCGCTGGTCAAGCATTTCGGTACGTCGCAGACCGCAGTCGGAATCGTCTTCTCCATCGCCATCGTCATGCTCGGCCTTTCGGCCGCGATCGGTGGCACCTGGGTCGACCACAACGGCCCCCGCAAGGCGATGTTCACCGCGGCCTGCTGCTGGGGCACCGGTTTCCTCGTCGGTGCGCTCGGCATCGCCACGGGACAGCTGTGGCTCGTGTACCTCGGCTACGGCGTGATCGGCGGCATCGGGCTCGGCATCGGTTACATCTCACCGGTCTCGACGCTCATCAAGTGGTTCCCCGACCGTCCCGGCCTGGCGACCGGCCTGGCCATCATGGGGTTCGGCGGCGGCGCGCTCATCGCGAGCCCGCTGTCCGGTCAGCTGATGTCGCTGTACGACCCGGACTTCAACCCGACCGACCCGACCTCGGTCGCGAACGGCAGCGCGGTCGCCCTGCTGTTCGTCACCCTCGGCGTCGTGTACTTCGTGTTCATGATGTTCGGCACGTTCACCGTCCGCGTACCGCCGGAGGGTTGGCGTCCGGCCGGGTTCGACCCCGCGTCCGTGCGCGCCAAGCCGTTGGTCACCACGGCGAACGTCTCGGCCAGGAACGCGATCCGGACACCGTCGTTCTACCTGGTCTGGCTGGTGTTGTTCTGCAACGTCACAGCGGGCATCGGGATCCTCGAGCAGGCGGCGCCGATGATCCAGGACTTCTTCCGGCAGGGCGGGACGTCGTCGGTCGCCGCCGGTGCCGCGGGCGGGTTCGTCGGCATGCTCTCCATCGCGAACATGGCGGGCCGGTTCGTCTGGTCGACCACGTCCGACGCCATCGGGCGCAAGCCGATGTACATGATCTACCTCGGCGTCGGCATCGTCCTCTACGTCGTGCTGGCGCTGCTCGGCGGCACGGCGACCGCATTGTTCGTGTTGCTCGCGATGCTCATCATCTCGTTCTACGGCGGCGGCTTCTCGACCGTGCCCGCCTACCTGCGCGACCTGTTCGGCACGTTCGAGGTGGGCGCGATCCACGGCCGGCTGCTCACCGCGTGGTCGGCGGCGGGCGTCGCGGGACCGCTCATCGTCAACGGGTTCCTGGACGCCCAGGGCGGCCCGGGAACGCTCACGGCGGCGGCGTACCGGCCGGCGCTTTTCACCATGGTGGCGATACTCGCGGTCGGCTTCGTGGCGAACCTGCTGGTGCGCCCGGTCGCCCGCAGGTTCCACGAGCCGGCGTCCGAGGACGTGCCGGCCGAGACGGCAGGGGAGGCCGCATGAAGGCACGGATCGTGTTGTCCTGGCTGCTGGTCGGGATCCCGCTCGCGTACGGGGTCTACAAGACGGTGATGACGGCGGCCAAGCTCTTCGCGGGCTGAGCCGCCCGACCGCTCGACCCGTGGAGGTGTCCCGCAGCGTCGCGGGACCCTCCACGGGCCCCTTCGTCTCGCGTCCGCCGTCACCGCTCGCCGAGATAGTCGTACGTCCAACAACTTGTCTCGCGAAGTGAGATAGTCGCCCGCACGCCGAGACACGGGATACCGCCGACCGTAACGTGAAAAGCGTCATGAGGTGGCAGGTAGTGACCCGTGGGTACCGCGCGCCGGCCGACGTCTCACCGTGGGAGTAACAGTGGATTCCGTTGCGCTGCAAGGCGTTTACGCCCCCCGCGTGGACACGCCGCGCCGGGTGGACACGCCGCGCCGGCACGCCGAGGGCCGCGCGCCCGTCCGCGACGAGAACCGCGAGAACGAAGCGGACGTCGCCCGCCGCGCCGTCCAGCTGGCGCTCGACCGCAGGGACAACGGCGGCAGCGCCTGATCCGCACCCGTTCCTGCCCATTGGGTGAGACGGGCGATCGGCCGTTGCGAGCAGTCGGTAACCTCTGGCCATGGCTCGTACGATCAAGCTCGCACTGATTCCCGGTGACGGTATCGGGCCCGAGGTCGTCGCGGAGGCGATCCGCGTCGTCGACGCGGTGCTGCCGGCCGACCGCGTGAAGACCGAGACCGTGGACTACGACCTCGGCGCGACCCGTTACCTGACGTCCGGCGAGACGCTGCCCGACTCCGTCCTCGAGGAGCTGAAGCAGGCCGACGCGATCCTGCTCGGCGCCGTCGGCGACCCGCGCGTACCGCCCGGCGTGCTGGAACGCGGGCTGCTGCTGCGCCTCCGCTTCGAGCTCGACCACTACGTGAACCTGCGTCCGGTACGCCTCTACCCCGGCGTCCCGTGCCCGCTGGTCGGCGTCGAGGCCGAGGACGTCGACATGATCGTCGTACGCGAGGGCACCGAGGGTCCGTACGTGGGCGGCGGCGGCGTGCTGCGCAAGGACACGCCGCACGAGGTCGCCACCCAGGACAGCTACAACACGGCCTTCGGCGTCGAGCGCGTCGTGCGGTACGCGTTCGACCGCGCGCAGGCGCGTCCGCGCAAACACCTCACCCTCGTGCACAAGACGAACGTGCTCACCTACGCGGGCGACCTGTGGAACCGCACCGTCCATCGGGTGCGCGCGGAGTTCCCCGAGGTCACCGTCGAGTACCAGCACGTCGACGCCGCGACGATGTTCTTCGTCAGCGACCCGAAACGGTTCGACGTCGTCGTGACCGACAACCTGTTCGGCGACATCCTCACCGACCTCGGCGCGGCGATCGCCGGCGGCATCGGGCTCGCGGCGAGCGGCAACGTCAACCCCGACCGCACGTTCCCCAGCATGTTCGAGCCGGTGCACGGCTCCGCGCCCGACATCGCGGGGCAGGGCAAGGCCGACCCGACCGCCGCGGTCCTGTCCGCGGCCCTGCTGCTCGAGCACCTCGGCCTCGTCGACGAGGCGAGGCGGATCGAGCGTGCCGTCGGGCTCGACATCGCCGAGCGCGGCACCGAGTGGCAGGCCAGGTCGACCCAGGAGGTCGGCATGGACATCGCGGAGCTGGCCGCCGCCAACTGACCCGCCGCTCGTGACGCCCGCGTGCCGGCGTCGTCACCAGGTAGTAGGGCATCCAACCAACTGGGGACGCTGCTTGCTACGGTTTCCCCATCCGGTCCACCCGCAAGGAGGCAGGCGCATGGACGCTGACAGCGCGCCGATCGCGATCGAGTTGAAGCCGACGTCTCGGCCCACCTCCGCGAGGGACCGCGCCGAGGTACTGCGCGCGCCCGGGTTCGGGACGTACTTCACCGACCACATGGTGGTCATCGAGTGGGAGCAGGGACGCGGCTGGTACGACGGCGAGCTGCGGCCGTACGGCTCGTTCACCTTCGACCCCGCCGCGGCGGTCGTGCACTACGCGCAGTCGATCTTCGAGGGCTACAAGGCGTACCGCCAGCCGGACGGTTCCATCCGCACGTTCCGGCCGGACGCGAACGGCCGGCGGATGCAGCGGTCGGCGTACCGCATGGCCCTGCCCGAGCTCCCCGTCGAGACCTTCGTCGAGGCCGGCGACGTCCTCGTCCGCACCGACCGCGAGTGGGTGCCCGAGGGCGCGGGGAGGACGCTCTACATCCGGCCGTACATGTTCGCCTCCGAGACGTTCCTCGGCGTGCGGCCGTCCCAGCACGTGACGTTCTGCTGCATCGCCTCGCCTGCGGGCTCGTACTTCAAGGACGGCGTCAAACCGGTCTCCATCTGGGTCACCCGCGAGTTCACCCGCGCGGCGCCCGGCGGCACGGGCGCCGCGAAGTGCGCCGGCAACTACGCCGCCAGCCTGGTGGCGCAGCGGGAGGCGTTGCGGCACGGGTGCGAGCAGGTCGTGTTCCTCGACGCGGTCGAGCGCCGGTGGGTGGAGGAGCTCGGCGGCATGAACATCTTCTTCGTGCTCGCCGACGGCACCCTCGTCACGCCGCCCACGTCCGGCACGATCCTCGAGGGCATCACCCGCGACTCGCTCATCCAGTTGGCGAAGGACGACGGCCGCACGGTGGATGAGCGGCCGGTGTCGCTCGACGAGTGGCGCGACGGCGCCGCCTCCGGTGCGATCAGCGAGGTGTTCGCCTGCGGCACGGCCGCCGTGCTCACGCCGATCGGCCGGTTGTGCTGGGACGGCGGCGAGCTGGACTGCGCGCCGTCCGGCGAGGGCCCGGTCACCCGCGGGCTGCGCGAGGCGCTCGTGGGCATCCAGACGGGCACGGCACCTGACACCCACGGCTGGCTGCACCAGGTCTGCTGACGCATGTCGTTCGGTAAAGACATAGCCATCCGTCGAAGTACCGGTGAGTAACCGGCGCACACCCGATGCACCCCGATACGTGGAAAGCGTTGACGGGCCCGATGTGACGGGAGTTGCATCGGTTTGCTCTTTCCACGCTTCGACTGGAGGTTGGGTATGGGTGTGCGGCGGTTACGGCGCAAACGCCTGGTCACGGCCGCGGTGGCCGCGTCCGGCGTCGCTCTGCTCGTCGTCGGATCAGCGGCGTCGTCGGCCGACGCGGCCGCGAAGCCGCGTCTCATGCGCGGTACGGCGACCGGGTGGGCGCACAAGGCGCACGACCTCGGCAAGGAGTCCACGGGCCGGAACATCGACTTCGGCGTCGTCGTCGGGATGCGCGACAAGGCGGGTGCCGACCAGAAACTGCGCGACCTCTCGACGCCGGGCAGCGCGTCCTACGGCAAGTGGCTCAGCACCGCGCAGTTCAAGCAGCGGTACGCGCCGAGCGCCGCCGACGTCTCGAGCGTGCGGCACTGGCTCAGCTCGAACGGGTTCCGCGTCGACAAGACGTTCGGCAGCGGCATGTACGTCAAGGCCAGCGGCACCGTCGCGCAGGCGGACAAGGTCTTCGGCGTCTCCCTGCACGACTACGAGTACAAGGGCAGGACGCTGAGCGGCACCACCCAGGACATCTCGCTTCCGGCGGGTGCGCCGGCCGTGATCCAGGGCGTCACCGGGCTCGACGGCACCCAGTACCTCAAGACCAAGGGTGCGGCGAAGCTTCCCGGCCCGCCGCCGGGCGCGAGGTACGGCGTCCAGCCGTGCTCCGGCTACGACGGCCAGAAGACCGCCACCGACAAGCCCGAGGCGTACGGCACGCACGAGCCGTACGTCATCTGCGGGTACACCCCGCACCAGTACCAGAGCGCGTACGGCGTGCAGAACCTGATCGACAGCGGCGTCGACGGCCGCGGCACCACGGTCGCCATCACCGACGCGTACGCGGCGCCGACCATCTTCGAGGACACGCAGAAGTACAGCGACGTGTACGGGCTGCCGAGGTTCGGCGAGAACCAGTTCAGCCAGGTTCTGCCGAACCACTTCGACCGCGCCAAGTACTGCGGCGCGCAGGGCTGGTACGGCGAGGAGACGCTCGACGTCCAGGCGGTACACACGATGGCGCCGGGCGCGAAGGTCTCCTATGTCGCCGGAGCCGACTGCGGCAGCGGCCTCGACGACGCGTGGGCGCAGACGATCGAGAACCACGCCGCCGACGTCATCACGAACTCCTGGGGATACGGCGGCGAGAGCCTGTCGGCGTCCCTGATCCAGTTCTACGACCAGTACGCGATGATGGCCGCGCTCACCGGGATCACCGACAACTTCTCCACCGGTGACGCCGGCGACGAGGTCGCCGCGTCCGGCAGCAAGCAGGTCGACATGCCGGCGTCGGACCCGTACGTGTCGGGCATCGGCGGCACGAGCGTCGGCATCGACTCCTCCGGGGCGTACGGCTGGGAGCACGGCTGGCAGAACGCCTACTCGCAGCTCTCCGACGACGGCAAGTCCTGGACGCCGGCACCTCCCGGTGACTACAGCAGCGGTGGCGGCGGCGGTACCAGCCAGCTGTGGCCGCAGCCGTTCTACCAGGCCGGCAAGGTGCCGACGTCGATGTCGGAGTACTTCGGGTCCACGCCGATGCGCACGATCCCGGACATCTCGATGCCCGGTGACCCCAACACCGGCTTCGTCGTGGGGGAGACGCAGCAGTTCCCCGACGGCACCTACTGGGACACCTACCGGATTGGCGGCACCAGCCTGTCGTCGCCGTTGATGGCAGGCGTCGTCGCCCTGGCGAACCAGTACTCCGGGCACCCGCTCGGGTTCACCAACCCGCTGTACTACCAGATGCTGGGCAACAGCGCCGTCCACGACGTGACGCATCCGGCGTCGCCGATCGGGCGGGTCCGTACGGACTACACGAACTTCGTGGACTCGTCCGGCGGATTCACGTACCAGCTGCAGACCGTCGACGTGCAGTCGACGACGATCCACTCGCTGCCCGGCTACGACGACGAGACCGGCGTCGGCTCGCCGAACGGCCTCGCGTTCATGCAGTTCGCGAAGCAGGCGAGCACGAGCGGCTGAGGAGGTCGGTCGTCAGTGCCAGGGGTCGCCGAGTGCGGCCTCTGGCACTGACAACTCCGACCGGGGTGTGTATCATCGGCCGCATGCTGTCACTCGGCATTATCGGCCCCTAGCGCGTTGCGACGACACAGTCCGACGCGCAGACCTCCCGCATTCGGCGGGGGGTCTTTTTGTTGGGCCACCAACCACCCCCGG